>NZ_RQGQ01000013.1 GCF_004770265.1 Leptospira congkakensis | reverse complement strand
GCCTCTTCTTTCGCGATTCATATTGCTCCTTCGCGAAGGCTTTATTTTAATGTCCAATTATTTGGGGGAATACCAATCCTTCGGATTTCCGCTTCTATCGCTGGCGCAGGAATATTTATCATTTTGATGACCGAGCGCGGTTGAATGCTAAGCAAACTTGGACACTAACGGCAGCAGATTTTGAAAACGCAGACTAATAAAAGAGAGAAACCATGTTCTGCGAAATGGAAAATAATTTCGAATAGAGCAGCAATTACTATCTTGACAACTTGTCAACTTACATTAAAATAAAAGTGTTATGAAATCTTATTCCGTTGGTAAACTGAAATCACATTTTTCGGAAGTTCTTGAGTCCGTTAAAAAAGGTGAAAAAGTTGGAATTCTTTTTGGCAAAAATAAGAATACAATCGCTATGATCGTTCCGATTCATCCAAAAACCGCTGCTAATAGAAAAATTGGTCTACTTGATGGGAAAGTCAAAATATCTTTTGATAAAGATTTTTCTATTACGGAAGAAGAATTCTTAAATATCTAATGGCATACCTTTTAGATACTCACGCCTTACTTTGGGTAATTGGAGATTCAAAACAATTAAGTAAAAAAGTTTCTTCCATCGTTAAAGATCAAAACAATCAAATTTTAGTTAGCACAATTTCATTATGGGAAATTTCTTTAAAATTCAGGCTCGGTAAACTAAAGCTCTCAGGACTTAAACCAGAAGATATCCCGCACCTTCTCGAAAAATTAAATATTAACATCATTGAACTAAACCAGGACGAAGCTTCTACTTACCATAATTTGAGGGAAGATTTTCACAAAGATCCTTTTAATCGAATGCTTATATGGCAATGTTTATCAAGAAAATTCATTTTTATCTCGAAAGATTTAGAAATAAAAAAATACAAAATATCTGGTTTAAAAACTATTTGGTCTTAATTCCAAACAAAGTTTATTCAATACCATGCCAAACACTGCTTTCGAATACATCCAATCCTTACCAGAAGATCGAAGGGAATCATTTTCCAAACTCCGAGACATCGTTAAAAAGAATCTCCCCAAAGGTTTTGAGGAAACCATCCAATACAAAATGATTGGGTTTGTTGTGCCTAAAAAAACGTATCCTGCAGGTTATCATGTAACCCCGGAACTAGCACTTCCTTTTATCCATATTGCATCTCAAAAGAATGGACTCGCCCTCTATCATATGGGAATTTACGCAGATGAGAAATTACTAAAATGGTTCCAAACCGAATATCCAAAACATTGTAAAACCAAATTGGATATGGGGAAAAGTTGTATCCGATTTAAAAAGTTAGAAGACATGCCTTGGAAACTGATTGGAGAGCTTGTATCAAAGATAGGCCCCAAGGATTGGATTCAGATTTATGAAAAAAATCTGCCAAAGAAAGTAACTTCTAAAAAAAGTTAGGCATTATCAACTTTCAAACTTTATCTCTCTGTTTGTTTGGTATTTCAAGGTATGGCGATTAACCTGTAGTTGACATATCATTTTAATTTTCAAAACTCATACTTATGAAATCCTTACTTAGACTATTTAGTTTATTTGTTTTTTGTCATTTGGTTTCCTGTGTTTCCTCCGTCGAAAAACCAGACAGCTATAGTAAAATTTCCCATTGGCATAGATACCAACACTTCCTTCCAGATTATTTAAGGTTTAAAAAGAACAATTTACCAAAAGAAGAATTTATCACCATTATGGATTATCAAGTTCATGTGGATCGATACACAAAAAAAGATGCCGACTGCAAAATCATTCTCATCCACGGAGGTGGGGGAAATGGTAGGATCCTTGGAAGTATTGCTGTTGGACTGGAGTCACTTGGTTGTGAATGGGTGGCTCCCGACTTACCAGGATTTGGTCTTACAAAAATCCCATCTGATAAAAGATATGTTCCTTATGAAGATTGGGTTCTGGTATTAAATGAATTCATTCAAAAAGAAAAACAGAAAAACCAAAAATTGATTTTATTTGGACTCAGTATCGGCGGAATGCTCGCTTATCAAGCCGCTGCTTACAATGGTGAGGTGGATGGGTTGATTGTAACAACTCTTGTTGATCCCAGAAATCCAAAAGTGCGAGATGCGATTGCTTCCAATTGGTTTTTCAGTCGAGTGGGAATGCCAATCAATTCTGTTTTCTCTTTTGTGACCAATGGAATGTATTTTCCCATCAAATGGTTTAGCAAAATGCAATACATTACAAACGATCCAAGTTTTTCAAAAGTATTTGCAGAAGACCCTTATGCTGGTGGCTCCAAAGTAAGTTTGGGTTTTTTAAATACATTTTTGAACTATAGTCCTAAGTTAGAGCCTGAAAAATTTCAAGTATGTCCCGTACTACTAGCGCACCCAAACATTGACCCGTGGACCCCAAAGGAGTTAAGCAAATCTTTCTTTGATCGAATCCCATCTAAGAAAGAATATGTAGAACTTACAGGAGCAGGACATTTTCCCTATGAAGAACCAGGAGTTACTGAGTTAAAGGAATCGATCACAAATTTTGTTGGTCAGTTGAGATCGAAAAACGAATAAAATAGAAAACATTTATAAGCGCAAATACAAATGGATCAAAGAGATTCTGTAAACTGTTTGAAACTTTGCAAATGTTGGAGGGATTGTTTTCGAAACATTGGTTGTAAAAGTAGAGAAAACCATTTCATCGGTGCTTTCATACGAAATTCTTGAACGGAAGTATAACGAGTGAGATTGGGAGAAAGGGCTTCAAATTGGTTTTGCACTAAATTCCAAATCCCACTGATTTCGTAAGTTCCAGAAAATTCTTTCGGTAGATTCTTTACGGTAATGGTTTCTTCCATTTCCATTTTACGGCCATTGTGATTGAAAGTCAGTTTGGATTTGGCACCTGGTTGGCCGGGGGTTCCTGAGATGGGTTCAAAGGATACAAGTCCTTTCATCCATCGTTTTAAATTTTCCGGATCATCAAATGTTTGGATCACAAAGTCGAGTGGTTTATTAATATCGATGGAAACCGTGAATTTCATAGTTCAGAGATTGTATAACTCTTCTGTTTCTAAGTCAAGTAGGGAACAAAATCCCGTTGACTTTGTTTGGAAGTTGAAAACTGGAAATGTCATTTAAGATCCCCTAAAAACTCACCATCATTCCTAAATACATTCCTCGGAGTGTATCAAAGTTTTCTGATTTTTGGGGACGATTCATTTCCCAAACTCCTGCGAGAGAAGGATTTTGGGATCCTAAATTTTCTGTACTCCGGCTGATTTGAATTTCGTTGTAGTTTAAATAAGAGAACTTGGAAACAATCATATTGTAACCCACAAAGAATTTCATATTGGGATGAAAGGAATAGGAAAGAGAACCATCCAATTCATAACCGCGAAAGATTCCTCCAGTGCCAGCTGTGGACAATGAATATTGGAATCTGTCTTCCATTAGATTTGGTTGTTTGAAAAATCGAGTACCTTGTGTATAAAATACATCCATTGTTAGGTGAAGTGCAAAATCTTGGTTCAGTTGGTAGATAGTTTGGATAGAGGCTTGTTGGCCGTAAGTAAAAAAGTATTCTTTGAAGGTTCCTTGGCCTAAATAATTTCCGTAAAGATAGCGGTTGATATTACGAACCCCACCTCCCAGATTCAATTTCCAATCTTTGTTAAGTAAAAATGTTTGGTAAAGGTTCAGTTCAAACTCAGAGCGAGCCGTTGGAGAAAGATAAAATCGAGATAGGTTTCCTCCTTGATTCGATTGTTGGTACAGTAAGGTGTTTGCATTTACGATTTCAATTTCAAAATAAGAGAGTTCCAGTTTGAATCCCTTTTCTAAGTTTTCGTAACTGAACACAAAGGGAATGAGAACCTTTCCATTTTCTTTCAGAGCCGAACTGGAACGTGTGGGGAGAATGGATTCGTTTTTATCAGTGAGAGAACTGTATTCATAAGGAAGGTATTGGTAGGTTTGTCTTTTTAAGAGCAAACTCCATTCCGATTTTTTGCTGTTTCCTTCTGGTACGGGCCTTTCTGTTTCCCGACCTTCACCTTCAGCAAAAATCATAGAAGAGACAGAAACAAGGAATATGTAGATTAGGTTCTGTTTCATTTTCCCTTGTTATAAACTGATTTTTGGAAATGGAAACGATTTTTTCCTTTTGGACATTTGTATTCTTCTGGGTGTTTCCAACAGTCCCTGCAAAAATTCATTTA
The DNA here is from genome assembly GCF_004770265.1 of Leptospira congkakensis. Lineage (NCBI taxonomy): Bacteria > Pseudomonadati > Spirochaetota > Leptospiria > Leptospirales > Leptospiraceae > Leptospira > Leptospira congkakensis. Next base: position 63,206 of record NZ_RQGQ01000013.1, on the reverse strand, counting down.
CGAAAGGAGGAATCCCTTGAAATTAGAAGTTATAAATAGAGGTTACCATGCCAGAGTTTTTTTACGCCGATCCTTTTCCTTTAAACGGGGACACCACCGAATACAAATTGTTAACAAAAGATTATGTGAGTACAGTTCCCTTTGGTGATAAAGAAATTCTAAAAGTGGAACCGGAAGGACTTACCTTCCTGGCTGAAAAGGCAATGGAAGATGTATCTTTTTATTTAAGAACAGCACATCTTACAAAAGTTCGTAAAATTTTAGATGATCCTGAAGCAACACCAAATGATCGTTTTGTGGCAATGGCCTTACTCAAAAATGCCGTAATCGCTGCAGACAAACAACTTCCCTCCTGCCAAGATACAGGAACAGGGATTGTGATGGCAAAAAAAGGCGAGTATGTGATCACCGGTGGCGATGATGCGGAGGCACTTTCGCGTGGAATTTATAATACTTATGTAAATCGAAACTTACGTTATTCGCAAGTGGTTCCTCTCACTATGTATGACGAGGTCAACTCAGGTTCCAATTTGCCAGCACAGATTGATATTTATTCCACTCCTGGCGACAAATACAGTTTTTTATTTTTGGCAAAAGGAGGCGGGTCGGCTAACAAAACCTATCTTTTCCAAGAAACAAAAGCACTTCTCAATCCGGCTTCTCTCGAAAAATTCATTACGGAAAAAGTATCCAACTTAGGAACAGCGGCTTGTCCTCCTTACCACATTGCAGTTGTGATTGGGGGAACATCTGCAGAGGCCAATTTAAAAACCGTAAAACTAGCGTCAGCTGGGTATTTGGATCATTTGCCAACGAAAGGTGATAAATTTGGTTCTGCGTTCCGAGATGTGGAACTCGAAGAAAAGATGTTAGTTGCGGCTCAAAAATCAGGAATCGGAGCTCAGTTCGGTGGAAAGTATTTGGCTCATGATTTTAAAGTCATCCGACTTCCTCGCCATGGAGCATCTTGTCCTGTGGGACTTGGTGTGAGTTGCAGTGCCGATCGTAACATCAAAGCAAAAATTACCAAAGACGGAATCTATTTAGAAAAACTAGAATACGATCCTTCTAAGTTTTTACCAACCATTGATGAAGTGGATTCTAATACAGAATCGGTTCATATCAATCTCAACCAACCAATGCCTGAAATTCTAAAAGTTCTCACTAAGTATCCTGTAAAAACACGTGTCATGTTGTCTGGTCGCCTTGTTGTGGCTCGTGACATTGCTCATGCGAAGTTAAAGGAAAAATTGGATAAGGGTGAACCTCTTCCTGATTATTTCAAAAACCATCCTGTGTATTATGCGGGCCCTGCCAAAACTCCAGAAGGAATGCCATCGGGATCCTTTGGTCCAACCACAGCTGGTCGTATGGATAGTTACGTTCCTCTTTTCCAAGAGAAAGGTTACTCTATGATTTCTCTTGCCAAAGGAAATCGTTCCAAAGTAGTCACTGATAGTTGCAAAAAGAACGGTGGTTTTTATCTCGGATCCATCGGAGGACCAGCAGCCCTTCTTGCAAAAGAAAATATCAAAAAGGTAGAAGTCCTCGATTTTCCAGAGTTAGGTATGGAAGCCGTATGGTCGATTGATGTGGAAAACTTTCCTGCCTTTATTGTGGTGGATGACAAAGGAAATGACTTTTTCCAAATGTTGAATTGAAAAAAAATTTATAAAAGGTTCAAAAAGACGGAGAAAACACGCTGTGGTAGGAGTTAAACACTCCTCCCACTCCTGAACCTGCCCCAAAAGGAATGATGGCACCATCTACGTTTATCGGTGAGTAGGCGGTGGCAAAGATTTTTCCGCAGACCAGGCATCCCGAAGTTAAAAATACACCTGGTCTTGGTTGACTTGCAAGCTTTGTGAAGTTAGTTGCACTGATTTTCACGATACTTGCGTTCTCTGCCGCCCCGCCCCCACTTCCGTTAAATGCAATTAACTCGTTATCATTTTTTTTGACTAGTTCATATGTTTTTGCAATATCTCCTAATCCAAAAGTAAAACTAGAGTATAGAAGAGCACCACTAGCATTCACTGAATAGAATAAACTTGCATAATTTGTCGGAGTTGTTTCTGGATGACCTAACCCGAGTGTGATTATGTTTACATTGAAATTATTGGCAAAAACAAGAGAGGAATCAGAGAGAGCGACCATAGGAAAAAAAGGTGTGTCTTCTGGGGCTCCACTAGATGTTCCAAAATAGCGATGCCATTCATAATTTAAGTTAGAAGCTAATTTAACGATGAGAGCATTGTTAAATGATCCAGTATATGTATTTAATCCATTTGGATACAAACTAAAAGTATTTAAAACGCTAGCTTGTAAGTAGTAACCTCCGTTATTCGGAATGGAAACAAATTTTCTTGGCCTAAAACTACTGAGAGGTGTAGGTACTTCATAGTATCTTATACTAATTGGGTCCCCCGAATAAGAAATTTTCATGAGAAACCAATCGTTATTTGAGGGAGCGGCTGTAAGTATGGTTCCTGGATTTGCAAGCGCAGTATCTGCATTTCCAAAAAGCAAAATACCTGATTGGTCTTCCGTATCTATCATATCCACCAAATGTAAATCGGATGTAGCAGTGGTTCCGTTATTTAAATAAGTGAACCATTCTAGATTTCCGTTTGGATTCATTTTACCTAAAATTATATTGCTGCTTGAGTCTGGGGTTCCAACAAATGAGCGTTTGGGGCCAGGTAATGAAGTGGGAGTGGATGCAAAAAAATAGATTCCTCCATTTTTTGTATGAAGGATACCAATGGGCCTGTCTGACTTTCGACCTAAGTATTTAATCCATTCCTTTCCACCTTGTTTATTTTTTTTTGATAGAATCAAATTCTGGGAATTCCCAACGGTTCCTTGAAAAGAAGTGATTCCATCTGCTCCAGCGACCAATTGATTTGTCTGTCCAATCACATAAGAGTTTTGACTGGAATCAAGGACAGATCTCAAACCAACCATGATACCAGAACCGATCGATTCCATAAATGATATATAGTTTGAAACACCTACACATGGATCACAGAATCCTTTTCCTAAAGCACACAAAACAAGGTTCTGCGACACATAAGAGTTTGAGAATGGGTCACCAGAATTATTAAGATCTGCTGGTTTGCAGGAGAGAAATAGAAAGAGGAGTAGGGCAATTAATAATTTCATGACTAATAGAGTTTATCAGAGCGGTTTTGCGATGCCAATAATTTATTTTTCAGAAAAACCAGAAAACCGTATTGAAAGTGTAGAATAGGATTTGGAAATTCATACAAGGTAATCCAAGATGTGTAAAACGATTAAACAAAAAGTAAAATTCAGGGCTGCTCCCACAACGATCTATCAGTACATCGCAGATTCAAAGAAAGTCTCTGCTTTGACTGGTGAAACGGCGACGATCAGCAAACGTATCGGCGGTAACTTTTCTGCTCTGTCTGGAAAAGTTACCGGCATCATTGTGGATCTTAAACCCTCAAAACGAATTGTCCAGGCCTGGAGACGAAACGATTTTCCCGAGGGAATTTTTTCTATGGCTACTTTTACGTTAAAAGAAACTTCTGAAGGTGGAACTGAGCTCGTACTCACTCATCGTGGTGTGCCGAAAGAACTCATCGATGATGTAGAAGAAGGTTGGCGCCAAAATTATTGGGATAAAATTCGGAATGTGATCAAAACTTAAGTTTAAGAGAATCGAACCAAGGAAAGGAATACTTCCCTTGGAGCGGATCATCTTAGATTTTTCATTTCACATTTCACTTGAGAAAACCAAAGGAAATGGATTAAAATTGAAAACGTTTAACTTCGTTTTTTACCCAAAATCAAATAGTTCTTTTTCAGAAATTCGAAGTCTTTCTCTGTGTTCCAATCTCTAACAAATACATGATGATTTGGATCAAAATGATCCCCATCTTGCCATTGTTTGAATAAACTTGGATCTCCTCCCAAACTATTGATGATGGAAACAGCACCTTCTGAATCAGATTCCATAAAAATTTTATTTAATGATTCGAGTCCTTTGTTTACGAATACTGCCACCGAACAATTTGAAGATTTAATGATCTTTTTAATTGGACCTTTATTGATTTCTTTCCATGATTCTACGTTAGGTGACCCTAAAATCAAAAGGTCTGGGTTGTATTCATTTATCTGTTCCCATAAAGCAGTTTCAAAATTTTCTGAAGAGGAAAATTGAAAGTCCACAGGGATCCCTTCATTTGCGGAAATAAACCTAATGTTTTCGAAGAGAATGGACATTTCATACTGAGATTGTTCAATGTCAAAATTATAGTTTTGGTTCACATGGAAGGTTCTGAACTTTGCGTTTGGAAAAATTTTATAACAAAGTTTTACCAAGTCAATTCCTGTTTTGGGTCTGGCAAAGGCGATCAAAATTTTGGGATGAATACCTTGGCCTGAGTTTTCCAAAACAGGAACAACATCAGGAATACTTTTCTTTTTGAAAAGTCTCTGCACCAAATTGATGGCTGGACCACTCATTGCTGTCGTTACCAAAGCCATAATCACCATAATGGTGAATAATTCTGGCCCGATGATTCCCATTTCTAATCCGATGTTTAAAACGATTAGTTCCATAAGTCCTCGTGTATTCATCAGAATACCGATGATGAGGGAATCCTTCCATGTTTCTCCCAAAAACCTTGCGGAAATGGTACTGCCACCTAACTTTCCAAAAATGGCAACAAACAGAATTAATAAACAAATCAAAAATAAATTTGGATCTGATAAAAGACCAATTTGAGTTTTTAAACCAGAGTATGCGAAAAATAAAGGTAGGAGAAAGATTACACTTACATCTTGGAATTTATTAATGATGATTTTTCTGATTTTATGATTTGCTGGGATCGTAGAACCAGCGATAAATGCTCCAAACAATGAGTGAATGCCCATTGATTCCGTAAATAAGGATGAAAAAGTGAGCCAAATAAAAAGAAAAAATACGATATAGTTTGGTAGAAAATCTATATTTTCTAATTTTGAAAGACTACTCGCAAACCTTGTTCTAACATATTTGAATGCTAGATAAAGAAAGAGGACCACTCCAAAAAAACAAAGCAGAACCCCAGACATTGAATCGGAAGAAGTGAGTCCTAAAATCAAAGCCAAAATCAGCCATGCCGTGACATCATCCGCTGCGGCACATGTGATTGCGAGAACTCCCGATCTCTCAGTGTTTAATTTTTTTTCCTGAATGATTCGCGCTAACACAGGGAAAGCGGTGATCGACATAGAAATTCCCAAAAAGAGACTGAATGATAGAAAGGAAACTTTTTCTGGTGCTAGTGTTTCAAATAAAAATAAAGAAGAAATCACACCGAGTAAAAAGGGAAACATGATCGATACATGGCTGATGACAACAGCGGTATGTAAACTTCCATGTAAATTTTTCCAGTCGGTCTCTAGCCCGATGAGAAACATGAAAAAAATCAAACCCACTTGGCTGAGTAATTTCAAGGAACCCATGGAAGATGCAGGGAAGATCATCTCGGAAAATTCTGGTGCCAACATACCAAGTAGTGAAGGGCCGAGTACCAAACCTCCCGTGATTTCTCCGATTACGCTCGGAATCCTGATTAACGAAAACAAAAACGAAAAGATTTTGCATGTAACAAGGATTAGTAGGATTTGCAGAAGCAATCGCCCGAAGGGAGATTTTAAATGAGCCACAAAGCCAACTAAGAAGTGAGAAAAATTGATTTCTAGGCTCAAAGGATTCAAACCGTGATTGAGTGGGAAATACAACTTACCGAGGTAAAAAACGAAAGCGAGTGCGCCGAAAAAAATGGCTACCGCTAGGGTATAAAATAGTGAGGACTTCATAAACTTCCTTCCTTACAAAAAATAGTTTGTGGAAGGTTGTTTACCTTCCCTCAAAGTCTCCGAGGTTAGCTGTCGGGCTAGGATTGAGAGATATCCTCTGCAATAGCAGTACGCCCCAAAATTTGGTTCCCCCGTCTCTATAAGAGCTAGACAAGGCCAAATAAAAAGAATTGGTTAAAAAAGTCAATCACTTTATTATGGAAGATATGTATCATTTATTGTAAGTCATTATATTATGATATACTAATTTATTGTTTTATTTGATCTTTAAGGGCAAAAACTACTCTTGAGGAGAGATCATCTCTTCCGGTTTCACCCATTCGTCAAATTCTTCTCCAGTGAGGATTCCTAGTTTGATTCCTGCTTCTTTCAAAGTAGAATTTTCTTTATGAGCTGTTTTCGCAATCTTTGCTGCCTTGTCATAACCAATATATGGATTGAGTGCGGTCACAAGCATCAGCGAACGATTCAAATTTTGGTTTATGGTTTCGAGGTTCGGTTCAATTCCTCTTACGCAATGTTCTTCAAAAGAGACGCTTGCATCCGCTAACAGTCGTATGGAATTTAAGACATTAAAAATAATCAGTGGTTTGAACACATTCAGTTCAAAATTGCCGGAAGATCCTCCTAGATTCACGGCCACATCATTTCCAATGACCTGAGCGGCAACCATAGTCATGGCTTCCGATTGTGTGGGATTGACCTTTCCTGGCATAATGGAAGAGCCTGGTTCATTTTCGGGAATGGAGATTTCTCCAATCCCAGAGCGTGGGCCAGAGGCCAACCAACGAATGTCGTTTGCAATTTTCATCAGAGAACAGGCAATAGTTTTTAAAACTCCACTGACTTCGACTAACGAATCATGGGCAGCAAGTGCTTCAAACTTGTTCTCTGCAGTGATAAAAGAAAGTCCTGTTTCTTTAGCAATTGCCGCCGCTGCTCCCGCTGCAAAATCAGGATGGGTATTGAGTCCTGTTCCCACAGCCGTTCCGCCAAGTGCCAATCGGTAAACAGATGGTAACACCCGTTTGATTCTATCTATGGAATAGGAGAGTTGTTGTACATAACCTGAAAATTCCTGACCGAGAGTGAGTGGTGTGGCATCTTGTAAATGGGTTCGGCCAATTTTAATGATCTTGCCAAACTCTTTTGATTTTTTTTCGAAGGTATCGTGAAGTGTTTGTAAGGCGGGAATGAGTTTGTGAACCAATTGTTCGGCACAGGCAATGTGCATGGCTGTCGGAAAGGTATCGTTGGAACTTTGGGCTTTGTTAACATCATCATTGGGATGGATGGGTTTTTTGGAACCCATAACTCCATCTGCCATTTCGATGGCACGATTGGAAATGACTTCATTCACATTCATATTGGTTTGTGTTCCCGATCCGGTTTGCCATATGGCAAGAGGAAAGTGATCATCTAAAGTTCCGACAATGACTTCTTCTGCCGCTTTGACGATGAGTTCCGTTTTTTCTAGAGATAAGATACCTAACTCTTTGTTTGTTAATGCTGCGCACTTTTTTAAAATTCCAAGAGCTCGAATCATTTCTCTTGGAAATCTATCATTGCCGATATGGAAGTGGTGGAGGGAACGTTCTGTTTGTGCACCCCAATAACGAGAGCTTTCTACTTCAATTTCACCCATAGAGTCGGTTTCGATTCGTTTCTCCATCATATTCCGTCCTAGATCCAATTTACATCAATTGTCTTCTTTATGTAGACAGAGTTAGATTTGAGAATAGAAAAAGAAAAAGGTAAGAATGAAAAATTGAGACCCTCCCGTGTTAGAATCTACGGGAGGGTGTGGTTTAGAAAATTAAAACGGTTGGTAGAAAGCGAGGTAAGCCGCAGCTAAACCTAAAAGAGGAAATACAAACCAAAGGATTTTGGCAAATTTTTCTTTTTTGGAAGCCATTGCTAAAAGTCCACCAAACGCAAGCCAGATGACGATTTTTAAAATCACCCAAACTGGAAGTGCGGAATGAGAAATTCCTCGAAACTTCATAAGGCCAAATCCGGCAACGATGATGAGTAGGAGGGCTACTCCATGAGTGATGGCCGCCACAGTTTTGAATTTGTTCTCCGATTTTTTTCCCCCATTGACTGTGTAGAGAGTGATTCCCCCGAGAGATAAAAATAAAAGATACATTCCGAAAATATGGATGAGTTTATAAGCTTCGTATGACACAAAAGTCTCCTTGTTTCTGTTCTATTCTTTCAGATAGAATCATTCCAGGCGAGATTTTTCTCTTTCCCTAAGGTGAAAAAGAACTAGGATTTAGAAAATGGAATCTAAGAAATCAGAAGATTTGAGAACCGATCTCAGTAACATCGATACAAACAAAACATTACTTGCTTTAAGAGGAATTCCTGGTTCCGGAAAAACCAGTTTGGCAAAAGCCCTTTCTCTTACGAATGGAGCCCCTATCTTTTCGATTGATTCTTATTTTGAAAATGAAGTTGGTGATTATCATTTTGATTATCAAAAAAATCATTTAGCGTACAAAGACTGCGAATCCAAAACAAAACAAGCTCTCGAACATGGTGTTCCTTTTGTGATTGTAGACAATACATTTACTTTAGATTGGGAACTTTCACCTTACACTCAATTGGCGAAAGAATTTGGATATAGACTTCATGTTGTGACTGTGGAGAATCGGCATGGCGGAAAAAATATACATCAAATTCCAGAAGAACAAATCGAGAAGATGAAAGCGAAATACCAGTTGGTTTTGTAGAGGGTAAGTGAAAGAGTGAAAGGAAAAGGGATTTATTTAAAAAAGGATTTGTATTAGTTCTTTTTATTTTTCAAAAACGAATTGGGCAAAAAAACCGCCGCATAACCTTTAGTTAAGCGACGGCCTTTCAGCAAACTTGGATTATCTCCAGTTGTTTGTTTTAGGTTTTGCGATGTTTACTTTCATCTCACGGTTAAGAATGTTCTTTCCGTTAAGTTCTTTAATTGCGTTATCAGCTTCTTTTCCATCTTTCATTTCGATGAATCCGAAACCTTTAGAACGGCCAGAATACTGGTCAGTGATGATTTTTGCAGAAGTTACTGCTCCGTGTGCTCCGAAAAGCTCACTGAGTTTACCTTCAGTCATATCGTAAGAGAGGTTGCCAACGTAAATGTTTACTGACATAGTTTTTGTCCTGTTTGTTAAAGTTGACTCGGGAATTCTAGATTTACAATCGTCGGAACCCTAAATAGGGATTTTGGGTAAGAACTCCAGAAAAATGCAGGGAAAAACTTAGGAAAGCTACCAGCGTGCAAGCTTGAAAGGACTACTTCGGCGGTGAAAATCAACAATACTCTGAATCTTCTGTCAGTGTAATTACCCTTTCTAAAAAAAGCAATCTGAAAGAAGACCCAGAGAGAAAATTACGAAAAAAGAGAATTCTAGTGGTGGTGGTGTCCGCCTGGACCGTGCACGTGACCGTGTTGCAATTCTTCTTCCGTTGCTTCGCGAATGGACTTAATTGTAACCGCAAAGTGGAGTGTTTCTCCAGCTAACGGGTGATTGCCGTTCAAAATGACATCTGCATCACGAACTTCTTGTAAGTATAGAACCATTCTACCTTCGGGAGTGTCCGTTTGGAATTCCATTCCCACTTCTAACTCTGCTTCCGCAGGAAGTTCCGTTTTGGGAACTTGAAAGATCAGAGCTTCGTTATATGTCCCATAACCATCTTCAGGTGGTACAGTTACATTTTTAGAATCTCCGTTCACTAATCCTTCTAGTTCTTTTTCCAAACCGGGAATGATATTTTGCCAGCCGTGGAGGTATAATAGTGGTTCGTCTGATTGGTCCAGAGTTTCTCCCTGGGCGTTCTTTAGGTGATAGGAAAATCCTACAACCATTCCTTTGCTGATGGTTTTTGACATATTGGTTACAAAGTACCAACGGAAAAAAATACTGCAACCGAATAAAAGGTTGGTACCAAATTGTAATCAAAGAAATTAAACCTTGGAAATATTACATCTATGAATTGGTCACTACTTATTCAAGTTTTAGGTGGGCTCGGGATTTTCATCTACGGGATGAAATTACTAAGTGAGTCCTTACAACGCGTGGCGGGAGATCGGCTTCGTTCCTTTCTTTCGTCTATGACGAGAAACAGAGTCTCTGCTGTTTTCAGCGGACTATTTATTACATCTACAATACAATCCAGTTCGGCAACCACCGTTCTAGTGGTTGGATTTGTCAATGCTGGTTTAATTTCACTCGCACAAGCCATCGGTGTCATCATGGGGGCCAATATTGGAACCACCATCACTGCATGGATTGTATCTTTTTTAGGATTTAAGTTCAACATTGCATCGTTTGCTTTACCGGCAGTTGCTCTTGGAGTGATCTTAAATTTTTCTAGAAAGGAAAGTAGATCCGGTTGGGGAAGTTTCCTCATTGGGTTTGGATTTTTGTTTTTAGGATTGGATTATTTAAAAAGTTCCGTTCCCGATAGTGCAAAAGATCCGGATAGTTTTTTCTTTTTGCAACAGTATACAAATATGGGATTCAACACCATATTGTTGTTTGTTCTCATTGGAGCTTTGTTAACAATTGTTATCCAATCTTCTTCTGCTTCCACAACGATCACCATCACTCTTGCATTCTCAGGTTACATCCCAATCGATGCAGCATACGGTATGATCCTTGGTGAAAACATTGGAACTACCATCACTGCAAACCTTGCGGCCATCCCGGGGAATCGAAATGCTAAAAAAGCAGCGCTTGCCCACACATTATTCAATGTGTTTGGGGTGATATGGGCACTTATATTCTTTAAACTTTTCACAGGAATTGTAGATGACTTAGTTCCTGGTGACCCACTCACAGATAAAGAATCAACTAGATTCCATATCTCTTTATTCCACACAATGTTCAACATCACGAACACTTTAATCCTTATTTGGTTTGTGAATACAATCTCCAAAGTGGTGAGTGCGATTGTGGATGGACTTGCATCCAAAACAGGAAAAGACAAAGATTCCATTCGACTTTTGCAAGCTGGTGCTGTGAAAACAACAGAACTTGCGATGGTGGAACTTGTTGAGTTCACAAAAAAAATCATTCGCGATACATACGATTTCCTTCGTTTGACAGAACAGATTTTATTACAACCTTACGATGCCACTCGTGTCCTTCAGGTACTAAAAAAAGAAGAAGAGTTAGACCAAGTTCGAACAGAAGTTTTGACTTACCTAAACCAAATCCAAGAGACCGGTGTGACTGGTAACTATGCGAAAGATGTTTTGGGTATTATGGAACGAGTGAAGGCTGTGGAAGAAATGGGTGATAACTTTGCATCCATTGCTAGAAAAATGAGAAAATCACACCGTCAAAAAGTATCCCTGGACAAAACGTTCGGTCATACTGTAAAAGACCAAATTGATTTACTCAAACACCACTACGACATTCTACTTGTGAACTTGGACCAAAGTGAAACTTTCGATATCCTTGGTAACCCGCAGATTCGTAACCAAAGTCGTGAATACCGATTCCAAATGATTCGTTCTGTGAAAAAGAATGATTCTAAAGTGAAGAAGAAAAAGTATCAGAAAAAAGACAATCTGTTACCAGCTCTTCTTTATCGTGATATTTCTCGTAATTTGGACAATATTTCCCGACTATTGAATGCGGCAATTTATGCGGACGTTTAGTCCGCATTTTCTGTTAAGTAATTTCAAATAGAATAAATGTTATATCATCGTCTGCGGGACCTTCTTTGTTCCGTAGGCGAATGTGTTCATCTATCCCACCATACAAAGATTCTACGGATTCAGCTTTTCTAACCAGTAACCAACGCAGTAATTCCTCTTCTCCCGAGTCGCCGTTTTCCCACAAATCCCAAATTCCATCGGTAAATAATAAAATTTTATCACCTGTTGTTAGTTTGTGAGTTTCTTCTGGATATTGGACATCTTTTGAAAATCCAATGAGTTTTCCTTTGGGTCGGATCACTTCAATGGATGTAGAACTTTCGTTAAACTTGTATAAGGCGGGATGTCCTGCATTTGAGACCTTCAACAATTTCAAATCCAAGTCGATAAAAAGGGCACTCGCAGTGAGAAATTGATTTTTATAATTACCAACAAGGGAAACATTGATACTTTCCAAAACCTTTCCAGGTTTGTTGGCAAAAGCCAAGGTTTGCATATAGGCAATTTTTAACATGGCGGCTTCGATCGCAGCTGGTACACCGTGACCGGTTACATCCGCAATCAAACAACAGATTTGATGTTTGCCAAATACGGTGAGATCATAAAAATCCCCACCCACCAAAGAAGCCGGAAAATATCCAGTTTTGATCACAAGGCCAGGAAATTTGGGTAGGATTTGGGGGAGTGTGGACTCTTGTAGTTTTTGGGCTAATTTGAGTTCTTTGCCATAAGCAATTAACTTTTGTTTGTTGATTTCTGCTTTGAGTTGGATTTTGTCTTTTTCTTTGCGAACCACGGAGATTCTGTCGCCAAGTCCAAAGGCCATCAGTAAAACTTCGATCGCCATACCTACTTGGAATGAATTTTCTGTGAAGGTATTTACCGGAAAAATTCCCATATATTTGAGAACCGTTGCGAGGCCACCCACTATCACCATCAAGTATCCATAAAAATAAAATCTAGCCGGTGGAAATTTTTTGATAAAAGCAACGTAATAAGAAACAAATAAAGCAAAGAATGCGAGTAAAAAAGAAAAAATATCTCCTGTTTGGTTCATAAGTCGGTAAGGTAAAAAAGGCAAAAGGCATAAACAAACAAGAGGAAGGATCATTAACCCCAAATACCATTTGCGAATGAGTGGAGCATTGGTTTTTAAGTTCATAAAAGTGATACTTAGAGGAAAACAGGTGAGTAAAAATAAAATGTATAAAAGGTTGTGTGTATCATATACAAATTCAGGAGAATTTGGGAAAAATAAAACAGGCAACAATCCTTGTAAAGAAAGTTGAAATAAGATTGTCGAAATAAACAAATACAATACATAAAAGATATATGCTTTATCGCGAACCATAAAATATACAAATAGATTGTATATGGTCATAACACCAACGATTCCGAAATAAATTCCTTGCAGTAAGGTATCTAAAGAAGCAAAACTGTTGAATTTTTTTTCCTCAGCAATCATAAGAGGAACGGACATCGAACTATCTGTTTTTACACCGATAAAAAAAGTTACTGTTTCACTAGGTAACAAATCGTTAACAAAACTAAAACCTCGGTAATCCCTATCTCTATACCCAAAAGGAAATAACCTTCCTTGTTGGTTTTTTGTAACTTCGCCTGATTCTCGTAATGCGAAAAATTTAACATCATCTAATAGTGGGTATTTGATATAGGTGACGACTCGTTTGTAATCATTTTCATCATTGTGAATGACAAAACAAAACCAATACTGTTTGTCTGTGTTTCCAAAATTCGGGATCACCCCTTTAGAATTTTGCAAAGGTAAAGTCTGAAATAAGTTCGAAACTTCGCTAACAGAATGGATGGAAGTGTTCTGTGTGAAATAAACTAAATGATCAGAAAGATCATAAGGATTGCCCTTGGTGGAAGAAAAAGGAACCGGACTTATTTGAGGACAAGTTTTTGGGTCAGCGGATAGGTTCGTATAGAAGAGACATAACAGAATGAAGGTGAATGTCTGTTTCATACAGGAAGGTCACAGTATAAGACGAAGACCTTCCCTTGTAAATCTGTTTGTCTGAGAAAAAAAAGGAATTAAGCTGTGACTGCAGGAATTCCTGCTAGGATGCGAAGGGAGTCGTAAGCCTTTTCTTTTTGTTCTACTTTTGTTTTGTTCACAGCCTTGCGGATGATCACGTCCCATTGTTTTTCTGGGTGTTCCATTTTCATGTTTTCCAGAAGTTCTAGAATGTTTTCATCATCGGATGCATTGAAAATTTCATCCGAATCATAACGAAACATTCCAAAAAGGGAGTCGATATAATCACCTACGCTCATGGCTTCTTTTTCGCCAGGTTGGATTTTTTTCTTTTCTGCTTTTCGCAGTTCTCTTTCCCTGCGTTCTAGTTCCGTGCGTTTCATCTGATGGCCTCTAGCTCGTTTGCGTTGGTTCCAAGACCATGTTTTCAAAGGGCAGGAGAGGGGACACTAAATTTGTCCAAAAATGGCTCGATTTTTGGGTTGGGTGGCCAATCATGGGGTGGATGCTCTGCAAACGGTGGATTGCCGGTAGTCTGGCCTTGTTCCTTTGCACCCAATTCTTATTTTTAGGGAGTGGGTTACTGGGGTATTGTGTCGAATCCGCATCAAAAATCTGCCAATGCAACCATGGATCCAAGAAGGAAAAACATGGGAATGCAGAAGATAAACTTTTTTCTGACGATCGTGTAACATCCATTTCTTTAACTCATTCTCATGAACACCAAAAGGGCTCCGAAGAGACACTCAAACCGAGTTGCCATGATGCAAAATCTGGTGAGGCACATCTTTGTTCTTGCAAAAAACAAAAAAAAGATGCCCTTACTTTACGTTCACACCACCAAACCATGGATAAACCAAGTTTAACATTTGGTTTAGAGACACCTTCTGTTTTTTCTTATACAATTAATGAACCCGCATCAACTCTTCTCGATGGAAGGGTTCCTTCTCTATTACGTCCACCTCGTATCTAAGATTCTAATTTAAAATGCCAATCTTTCGGCAATTATGAAAGATAGATTAGAAAAATAGGATATTATAATGAATTCATATAAATTGATAGTTTTGATTCTCTTCGCATTCCTTTCGGTTTTTGGATGTGAGATTTTGACTGGGAAAAAGGAAGAAAATACCAACTTACTCGCCGGGTTGGTTGTGTTAAGTTCTCTAAATACAGAAATTCCTTTTGAAATCGTCGCAGCAGGTAAACCTGGGGTGAAGTGTGGGGCAGAAGTTAGTTCTGTCGCAGGTGTTAGTGTTTCTGGGAGTGATGGTCTATATATTAAAGATGCAAGATTTTACGTCCATGATGTAAAATATGTACTAAGTGATGGCACTACTGTCGATGCAACTTTAGTTCCCGATGGGAAATGGCAAACTTCTTCTGTGGTCTTACTTGACTTCGAAGATGGAACAAGTGACTGTTCGGCGGAAGGCACGGCAGAAACAAATAAAATCATCCGCACAACAAGAGCTCCTGGAAATGTAATAGGACTCGAGTTTAAGGTTGGAGTTCCCTATAGTTTAAACCATATGACGGAAACAACTGTATCGGCTCCGTTCAATGTAACGAAGATGCAGTGGAGTTGGCTCAGTGGGTTTATCTTCATGAAATTTGATTGGAAGACAACAGATTCTGGTTCTACGGTAGCATCTACATTCCATTTAGGGAGTGCCAGTTGTACGGGAACTGCTCCTGCGGTTACCTGCTCACTTCCCAATAGGTCTACAATTCGCGTGACTTCCGCCCAAGGGGGAGGTTGGATTCCGTCAGCAAATCCAGTTTATTTCGACGTCCAAAAATTGTTAGATACCACCAACACCAAATCTGCTGCGATTGGAATGTGTATGCCTGGAAATGCCAATGCAGAGTGTGCTAAGGTTATGACTCGGACTGGACTTATTTCTGCATCGGGTGCGAGTTCTGGAACTCACGCTGCTTTCTATTTAAAACCGTAACAGGATGATTCTTTGGGGGTATGATCCCCCAAAGGAGGGATTATGAATCGAATTTATATATTTTTACTTTTTGTTTTTCAATTCCATTGCGCATTCTTACTGGATGGATTGAATCCTGATAAAAATGACAACAATAAGAATCTATTGCTCTTATTGTTTGTCTCTCCCGCTGGCTATAATTGGAATTTACCTCCAGGATTTCCAACACCTATTGTTCCCAGCGTCAATCCAATGAGTGAAGCGAAGGTGGAACTTGGTAAGTTTTTGTTTTATGACCGCGCTCTTTCTCGAGATCAATCCATGTCTTGTTCGAGTTGCCATATTCAAGAATTTGCATTTGCTGATGCAAAGGATTTTCCGGCTGGGATCACAGGGGAAATTCATCCAAGAAATTCCCAGCATCTTTCCAATGTGGCTTACCACACTCGTCTGACATGGAGTAATCCTTTGATGACTAATTTGGAAATACAATCTCGAGTGCCAATGTTCGGTGCAACACCAGTGGAACTTGGATTACAGAATAATGATTTTGTGAATCGATTGAATGCAAATCCGATTTATCCTCCTATGTTTCAACGTGCTTTTGGTGAGGCATCAGCAAACGAACAAAATGTACGATTTGCTCTAGCAAGTTTTCAGAGGACAATGATTTCTGGAAATTCAAAGTTTGATCAATATAATTTTCGAAATAATCGAGCTGCTCTCAATGCATCGGAAGTTCTTGGTATGAACTTATTTAACGGGGAAAAGGCTGAATGTTTTCATTGCCATGGTGGGTTTAATTTCACTGATACCGCTTTTCATGGAAATTCCGGTTCTCAAGAATTCTTCTATCATAGTAATGGCCTCCACTCGGATACATACTATGCTCCTCTTTCGAATGATAAAAAAGGATTATTCGATGTTACGGGGAATACGGCAGATATTGGAAAGTTTCGAGCACCTTCTTTGCGAAACATAGGTGTTACTTATCCTTATATGCATGATGGAACTTTTATGTGTGACAATGCAGAAAATCCAAATATCACTATTGGCAAAACAAAGAGAGATTGTGCAAAAAATGCATTAACGAAAGTTATACAACACTACGAATCAGGTGGACAAACTCCTAGTGCAAAGGATCCGAATCTGATTCGTGTTTTTGTGCTTACCGCTACGGAAAGAGAAAACATGGTTAACTTTCTATTGGCCCTAACGGATGAAGAGTTTTTAACCAATCCTAAGTTTGCGAGTCCCTTTTGATGAAAGAACGAATCTATCGGCTAGGTTTCTTTCCAATTTTCTCCCTATTCATCACTCACTGCACCTTTGGTTCGGTGGGTGACAGTAATAAAGAAAAATTGACGATCCTTCAGAACCTAATCTTTTTTAACAACAACCAAACTTTGGCCGTGGGAACCAATCTTCGCAGTTATGATGACCAAGCGGATGATAACATAAACCAATTTAGTTTAACCAGTAATGCTGTGGTTTACAATATGACGATTCAAAGTACCACTTATATCAATTGGGAAACTGGTAGTTATCGAATCAATCCACCAAACCAAGTATTAGGTGTATCGACCACTAGTTCGGAAAGAAGTTCCACAGCAACCGCCAAAACACATACCCCATATACTGTGCCCTTGGATTTGCCAGCCGATGATTTGTATGGAAAAACTTATCCTTTTTTATCTGCCTCCACTGTGTCCAACATCACTCAGTACAACAGCACAATGGAAACGGGTGCTAGTTTTCTTTATCCGAATACAAGGATTTCGAATATGCCATTGGGAGTTGTGGCAGTTGCGAATGTAAGTTGGGAAGAAATTTACATTCGGATGGATGTGGGAGGAAAAGATGTGACGATTCTACTTCCGCAAGGAAATAAATCCATCACTCCTAAATGTAAGATCCCGATTAAACTGGGTCGGTCTGGCAATATAGAAATTCTAATTTCGTTATCTTCACTTTTCCAAGATCGGACAGTGTCTGGATCACCACTCCGATTTTTACAACAATTGTCACTTGTGGCCGGGCCCGTGGTCATTTCCAAAGTTTCCAATGTTAATTTATACAATATCCTTCTTCAGAATCTCCAAGCAGAAGATATCGTTTTTAGTTTTCCTGGTTGTTTCCCTGGAGTGGAACGATGAAACAAAGTTTTTTAGTATTTATATTTTTTCTGTTTTCCTTTTCTTCAATTCATTCGCATCACACTGGTTCGTCGGATAGTCCGAATGCAACTGCAAGATTTGTGGATCCATTTACCGGAAAGAGGGAAAAACCAACCAATTATCTGGTAATGACTCAGGATTATTACCAATCCACACGTGAGAACAGTCACCTTTTCACAACCACTGCCTTTGCGGAGATGAATTTTTTTGATGGAAGGTTTGCGCTCAATGCTTCTGTTCCTTGGAACTATTACCAACAACGAGGGAGAGAGGATGCGGCAAGAATTGGAAAAACTTATCTTGGTTTTAAATACCAACCATTCTTTGATTTGGACAAACCGTACTTTTTTGTGATTGAAGGTTCGGTTGGATTTCCTAGTGGACCTGATACCGATCGGTTTACTGGTGGAAATTATTATACAGGTTCTGGATTTATCAAACTAGGATATTTGTATGAGAAGTGGTCCTTTGTGACGAAGATCGGTGGATTAAATCCTCTTTCTCGTCCACAACCAAACAACTTACAAGACAATGATGGGATTCCTTATTATGCTCGTAAACCTTCTGCTTCTCCACCGGAACCAGAATATGAATTCAAAAAAACCACTCTCATTTCTGCTTATGTGACGTATTATTTGATGCCAGAGATTTCCCTTTTTACAGGACTCTTGTATCGTAATCCGTACAATGGTGTGGACTATTCCAAAGAAAAAGACAAAGCAAATCCTTCTTATTTTACGGAAGCAAGCACTGGATTTTCTTGGAATTTTTCTGAAAAATACAATATGAGTGTGGCTTATCGTTATCCATTACAAAGGGATCGTGAGTATCGACTCTATCAATCTGCCTGGACATTTGCCTTCTCTATGGAGTGGGGAAGCGATTGACAATTGATGCCTTTTTTAAAACGTTCTAAGAAACTCTATAAATTTTTAATCGTAAAAGGTAATCTATGAGCAACGTAGAAATCGTACCAGTAGGGGAACTCCCTCCTATTGGAGTTGTGCCCAAAAAAATGCACGCGCAGGTCATTCGCCCGGAACGTTACGGCGAACCGAAAACTTCTTTCCAATCAGAAGTCATTGATGTTCCGGAGATCGGTCCGAACGAAGTTCTCGTAGCCACTATGGCTGCTGGAGTCAACTATAACAACGTTTGGGCAGCCCTTGGATATCCAGTTGATGTGATCGCAGCTCGTAATAAAAAAGGCGAACCAGAAAAATTCCACATTGGTGGATCTGATGCTTCCGGTATTGTTTACAAAGTCGGAGCTGAAGTTAAAAATGTGAAAGTGGGTGACGAAGTTGTTGTCCATTGTGCGATGTGGGATCCAAAAGATCCGTGGGTTCTTTCTGGAAAAGATCCAATGTATGCACCTTCTCAAATCATTTGGGGATATGAATCCAATTGGGGTTCCTTTGCACAATTCTGCAAAGTTCAAGACCATCAGTGTCTTCCTCGTCCACAACACCTAACATGGGAAGCATCCGCTGCTTATATGTTAGTTGCTGCAACCGCATACAGAATGTTACACCACTGGAAACCAAACGATGTAAAACCAGGTGATGTTGCTTTGATTTGGGGTGGAGCCGGTGGACTTGGTGCTATGGCGATCCAAATTGTAAAAGCAGCTGGTGGGGTTCCAATCGCAGTTGTTTCTTCTGATGACAAAATTGATTTTTGTAAAAACTTAGGTGCTGCTGGCGTGATCAACCGTAACAAGTTTAAACATTGGGGTGGACTCACTTCTGATATCAACAAACCAGAAGCTTTTGTTGAGTGGACCAAACAAGCTCGTGAATTTGGAAAAGCGATTTGGGACATTGCTGGTAAAGGTAAAAACCCTCAAATCGTATTTGAACATCCAGGTGAGACTACACTTCCTACTTCCGTATTTGTTTGTGAAACAGGTGGTATGGTTGTGATTTGTGCAGGAACTACTGGTTTCAATGCAACAGCTGACTTACGTTATCTGTGGATGAGACAAAAACGTCTGCAAGGTTCTCACTTCGCAAACGACGACAACTGTCGTGACCTGAACCAACTCGTGATCGATAAAAAAGTGGATCCAGTTTTGGCAGAAACATACAGTTTCGAACAAACTGGTGAGTGCCACCAATTGATGCGCGAAAACAAACACCCATCAGGAAACATGTCAATCCTCGTTGGTGCAAAAACTACAGGTCTTGGAAAGAAGTAATTCTTTTCAGGTGAGTATTTAGAGTACATGTCCCCGCCCTATTTAGACTGGGTGGGGTTATCCACCCGCCACCCAATGGCTCCATCTACCATGAAACCTTCGTTTTGTGAATTCAATTTCCAATATCATAATTTTTATTTTTCCAAAGTTCATATTTTTACCAAAGGAGTTCGTTTATGTATCCACGAATCAATTTAATCACCTTAGGTGTTTCCGATTTACAACGTTCAATCGACTTCTATGAAAAGGGACTCGGCTGGAAACGTTCAGAAGAAAGTAATGATAGTGTTGCTTTTTTTCAAATTGGTGCACTCGTTTTTGGTTTGTTTGGTGAAGAGGCTTTGGCGGAAGATATCGGTATTCCTTTTCAAAAACGCCAAAAGTTTTCTGGAATTACACTCGCTCAAAACCAAATAAGTGAGGCTGAAGTTGACGCAGTAATTGAGAAAGTACGTGCGTTAGGTGCAGAAATACTCAAAGAACCTACAAAAGTTTTTTGGGGTGGATACAGTGCTTATTTTAAGGATTTCGATGGCCATATTTTTGAAGTGGCATACAATCCATTTTTTCCATTGAATGAGAATGGAGAAATTGTTCTAAGTAAATAGTTCATTTTACGGTTGTTATGTTTTTGAATCTGAAAAGGAATTAAGAGAAAGTATGAAACAAGCACAAATCCAAAGTTTTGGTTTGGATCATTTAGAAATTGTAAACATTCCTGAGCCAGCGAGTCCAGGTCCACTTGAAGTGCTCGTTCGGCTGCGTGCGGCTTCTTTAAACTACCGTGATTCTTTGGTTGTGGAAGGAAAATACAATCCAAAATTTCCACTTCCACTCGTTCCTTGCAGTGATGGCGCTGGCGAAGTCATCAGTATTGGCTCTGGAGTCACTGAATGGAAAGTGGGAGATCGCGTTCTTCTTACTTTTGCTCCTAAGTGGATTGCGAAAGAAGCGACTCATGCAGAAATGCGGCATACCATTGGAGGCCCTTTACCAGGCACCTTACGAGAGTTCGCTTTAGTGCCAGAGACTGGCCTTGTTCGGATTCCAACACATTTGTCTTATGAAGAAGCAGCCACCTTACCTTGTGCAGCCCTCACCGCCTGGTCTGGTTTATTTCAATTTAGCCAATTAAAACCAGGTGAATTTGTTGTTGTCCAAGGAACAGGTGGTGTTTCTATTTTTGCCTTACAGTTTGCGAAATTGGTTGGTGCTAAAGTCATTCTTACTTCATCTAATGATGAAAAGTTAGAACGAGGAAAAACTTTAGGGGCTGATTACCTAATCAATTATAAAGAAACACCTGAATGGGGAAAAGAAGTCCGTCGGATCACAGAAAAAGTAGGAGCCGATCATATCATTGAAGTGGGAGGAGCTGGAACCTTGGAACAATCCATTGCAGCCTGTCGTCCGTTTGGTGTGATTCATTTGATTGGAATCCTTGCTGGTAAATCAGGGGAACTGAACTTACTCGCTGCTGTTATGAACAACTTAAAAATCCAAGGTCTTGTTGTCGGCGGAAGAAAAGCCTTCATCGAAATGAACGGGGCCATCGAAGCTTCTGGCTTACGACCTGTGGTTGATAAAGTTTTTACCTTAGAAGAATCGGCCGAGGCAATCCGATACTTACGTTCGGGATCTCATTTTGGAAAAATTGTAATTCGAATTTAGTGGCAATTCTACTGAATCAAGACTGATTTTTTTAGCCTAACCAACGGAACTCACGATTGGGCCTTTCCCTTAAAACAGGGATTTTGTGCTAAACTATGAACTTATAACGAAAATTATGCTATAATCGTTAGTTCCATTAAAAAAGTTTAACAAATTCTCATTGACGATAAACTAACGTTTGGTGCATCTTGCGTTAGGTTTTATATGAAAAATTTGATTCAGTTTGCTGTATTTTTTGTTTTTATTCTAAATTGTTCTTCTAAGTCTGAAAATTCTTCAGAAGACTCCTTGTTGCTGCTGTTACTTGCCGCCCCTAAGTCTACCTCAACTGGCACAGGCACTGATGGCGCTGCCTGTACTTCCGATGCAAATTGTGCGTCAGGTTTTTTATGTGTAAGTGCCTTTAATTTAAATCAATCAACAACAACGAACCGGTGTAAAGCGATCCCAACTAGTAGTGGCAGTATTACAATTAATGGCACTGCTTCCAATGGAACAATCGTAACAAATAGTCCCCTAGTTGATTTTGACCTAAATATTACATCTACCGCAGATCATATCATCACTGCATTTACAACTACTAGTTCTGTCGATTTGGTTTTGGAAATAACAAACGCAGCTGGGACAGTTGTTCGAAACTCCTCAGATACAAATACATCAGGTACTAGTAGGGAACGTTTAAAAGAAAATTTGGCAATTGGCACATACCGTGTTAGGGTAAAAAGTTATTATGTATCGGGAGCGTTTGGAGGAACCGTAAAGGTACAAGTTGTGAATAATCCATCGGCGGTAAATAGTGGAGGTAGTTGCAATTTTCTAACAAATGCGGGTGGAAGTTCTTGTTTTGACTTTTCGGCCGGAAATACATTTTCTTCCGCACTCTGTGGTCCAGGAGGAACTTACAATGCCACAAGTAGCTGTGCCACAGTCAACGCAGCTGCAGCACCAACAATTAGTGGTAGATGTTCCTATTCTATCAATTCTACCACTGCCAATGGACAAGGTATTGTTACGAGAGTATATTATAGTGCTGGAACCGGCGTTGTCAGTCCAGTGAATAATACCGTAGCTTCCAGTGATTGTAATGGTAATACTTTAGATAATTTGGCAAGAGTGATTTTTCAATAATTTCAAAAATCTTTTTTGGGGCGCACAAAACTAATATAAATGGTTATATTGTTTTTCTTTGAATCATATTTTTGATTAGAACATCATGGTATGATTCAAAGAGTTATTTCAAAAAAGTTAGTTCCTTTCTTTCTATAAGAAAACAATTTATTTAGAGATAGAATTCAATATCGAATTTCTTTCAATGTCTAATGCAATCACCGATAAGTGTATTTCAATCAGTGCCAAGACAAGAGAGATTACCATAAACAAAAGCGATGAAGCAAATAAAATCCAAGCAATGATATTATAAAATGGGATCATACCCATTGAACAAGTGCAAAGAATCAAACTAAAGATGCCCGCACTTTGAGAATATAAAATAAGAGAAATGCGAAAACGTAGATTGTAGATTTGTTTTTCCAAAATTTCTGATTTGGATGTTTCATATTCACTGAGGAGTTGTCTCGAAAGTTTGGCCAAACCAAAAAATCGATTGGTATAAGCGAGCATCAGTAAGGAAATCGCCGGAAATAAAAGCCCTGGTATACTATATGTTAGGTAGTCCAATGAAATTAACCTTGTTTGACCAAAAGAATTTGTTCCCCTAAATCCAACTTTCCATCGGAAGTGCGGATTGCAGCTTTGATTTCATCACCTGGTTGTAAATACTGAGATCGTTGTTTTTGGCCTTTGATAAAAACTTCCCATTTTTTATGTTCGGGTAGAAAACCTGCTAATATCTGTTTTAGTTTTCCTGGAGCTTTGAGTGCACATCCCGAAGGTGTTCCCGTGAGCAAAACATCTCCTACTTGTATCCTAGCGAACTCGGAAAGTTCGGCGATACTTTCTTTCGGTGGATAAATCATTTGGTTTGCTTTTGCCGATTGTCGTATCTTTCCATTGACTCTAAGGTTTAATTCTAAGGAATCAATCAGCTGGTAGTCGTCCTGTTCTAAAACGGAAAGGATTGGACCTGCTGGAAAAAAAGTTCGATAAGATTTTCCTTTATACCATTGTAGTTGTGGAAGTTGGATGTCTCTTGCTGAGATATCATTGGCTACGAAGAGAGCTGCTATGTAATCATTTGGATTGTAGGTATTAACATCAAGTGGGGCATCAATTGGTTTACCAAATACAACTCCCAGTTCAATTTCATAATCTAAAAGTTCTACGTGGTTTGGTCGGATCACATCACCAATAGCAGTCGTGAGAGCAACATCCGATTTGGTAAAAAACAAATTGTATGTTTTTGATTTGGGATTTAGTCCAGATTCCAATGTATGTTTGTGATAATTGGCACCTTGGCAAATGATTTGGCAGGGAGCAGTGATGGGAGAAAGAATTACCACATCTTCTTTCTTCAGTGTTTTCTTAGATTTGGTATTTAGCTTGATTCTTTTTTTTTGAAGATCAACTAGCAAATCTTTGGTGGTTTTATCACCCGTTTGTAGTGGAAGGATTTTTTCATAGCTAACAAGCCCCCAATCAATTTTATTTTTATATTGGAAACGTACAAATTGTTTTGCCATCGTAAACCTACGAAACTATAGCTGGGGTGATAGAGAAAACGCTAGGGCCACTAGGACCCATGGTGACGGAAAAGTTTTTAGTCTATTCTTCTGCGAAAAGATTGTTTAGGGAATCAATAAGGGTGTCTACTTCGACTCCGTAACCCATACAAACTTGTTCAATAGTTTCTACTTCATTGATGGAGCAGTGTGAACATCCACCTAAATGGTAGCTGGAGAAAACTAGACCTGCTTCCGGGTGGATGGCAATTGCCTCTCCCACAGTCATTTCTTTAAAAAAGCGCGGTTTTGTTGTTTCGGTCATCTTAAGAACCCTCAGGAAGGAAATTACTATACAAATATTGGACTATGCTCTATTCGTCAATGGAATGTTTACCCAAGAAAACGGGAAATTTTACGTCCGCATCGAGGGAAGGTTTGAATCGGCCCATTTCCTCTACCAGTACTTTGCCGATGGCTCCGATGAACCCATCCACGGCCATTCCTGGAAGGTAGAGGTATTTTTAGAGGGAAATACGAACATTCGCCCAGACGGTATTTCCTACGATTTCCTAACGGCTCGAACGAAACTCATGGAACTGGTGCATTCCATCGACCATATCCTCATCAACGACCATCCTGACTTTAAGGGGATCAATCCCACATCTGAAAATGTAGCGCGTTGGTTTTATTCCGGTTTGAAAGCGGATGTAAAATCTTCTGAAGGCAAAATCCGGCGGATCGTGATTCATGAAGGGCCTGAAAATCTCGCTTTCTTTGAGCCATAGATTTCTTTTACCAAATATTTTTTAACAACAGTTAGGTACTAGTCCTTAGGAACTCAATGATTTACAAAGAATCAATTCTAAACGAAATCATCGAAAGGAAATGGAGGATGGTTGACTTTTCTTTCTCGAAAAAAGAACAGATGGTATAAAAAAAATACGTAGTTTGGTTTCTTACGTAATTTTTACTGCAACGAACTTTCGTTTGTGATAAAAAATCGACATAATCTTTTATCAATACTCGAGTCTAATGATTGAGGACTATAAACGTTCAACATATGTATTTTGTTTTTATTGCATAGGAACCAGTTTTTTTTCATATAAAATTTGTATCTTAATCGATTGCATTTCTATCGGCTAATTGTGAAAATCGATAGAACACTCCATGCCACTAACGGAACTCAAACATAGTTTAGGTCATATTCTACTTGTGGAAGATGAAGCCATCTTGGCCATCTCACAATCAGAATTTTTGAAAAACAAAGGGTATTCCGTCACTTATGTATCAAATTCAAATGATGCTTACGATTATATCACATCAGGCGAACGAGTTGATTTGATTCTAATGGATATCAATCTATCGGATGGAATGGATGGAATCCAACTTGCAGAAAAGATTCTATCCTATCGCGAAATACCTGTTCTATTTGTAAGTGGTTATTCTGATAATAAAATCTTAGATCGTGTATGTAAGATAAAACATTACGGTTATGTTCCTAAAATTTCAAGTCCTGATATAGTGGAATGTATGATTAAGTCCGCTCTCCAGCTATACCAAGCAGAACAAACATTAGCTTTCAGAGAAAAAGAACTTCGGATCACTTTTGAAGCAATGGGTGATGGAGTGATTGTTCTGACTCCAGAAGGTTTGATCCGAGAAATCAATCACAAAGCTTTAGATATGTTAGGGTATCAAAAAGTGGATGTATTAGAAAAAGAGATTACATCCTTTTTGTATTTGGTACAAGCCGATGCCCGAACCCGAGTATCCTATCCTTTTTTGAACTCATCAAATACACTTGTTTATACGGAAAGAAAGAACGATTTAATTATTGTTTCTCGTAGTGGTCGTGAAACGCATGTTACAGAAACCATCTCGCCCATTTTGGATGATGAAAAAAAACTGAATGGAATTGTAATTGTTTTTAGAGAAACACCATCTGCATCTATTTTGGTTCCGCCAAAAGATAGCGAAAGTTTATATGCGAAAGTATTCCAGTTGAGTCCGATTCCTATGGCAATCTCCACAGTGAAAGATGGAACTTATTTGGATGTAAACTCTTCGATGGAAACTCTTTTCGAATTAGAAAAATCAAAAGTCATTGGTAGAAAAACCGAAGAATTTAAGGCTTGGAGTAATCCCACAGACATTGAACGTCTCAATAAAGCTTACCAGGAAAATGGAAAGATGTCTGGTGAAAGGATGTCAGTAGAACATTCCGATGGAAAAAAGTTTGATGTTTTAGTTTTCAGCCAAGCCTTTGAGATCGCCGGGGAACGTTTTATTTTATGGATCAATCTAGATGTGACAAAAATTCTAGATATGGAAGGACGACTTGCTAAGTCAGTAGAAGAAAAAGATGTTCTACTGAAAGAGTTACAACACCGAGTCAAAAATACCCTCGCCATCATATCGGGACTTCTCAATCTCGAGTCTTTCAAAGTTGAAAATGATGTCGCCAAACAGTCGTTCTTGAACGCTCAGTCGAGAATCATGTCTATGTCAAAGGTTTATGAAAATCTTTATCAATCAGAAGATTTAGAATCTGTAGACCTTCGTAAGTACATAGAAGATTTAGTATTTAGCCTTCATGATATTTTTGTTCTCAATCCTACAAAAATTAGATTCGATGTAAAGTTAGAAGAAATTCGTTTGGATTTAAAACGAACTCTACCATTGGGTTTGATTTTGAACGAACTACTCACTAATGCTTTGAAGTATGCTTATCCTAGCGAAAAGGGTGGGGATGTTAGGATTCATCTTTCTCGTTCTAACGAAAATATCATTTTATCGGTTGGAGATGATGGAGAAGGATTACCTGATTCGGTGAATATTGAAAAAGGAAATCATTTTGGGTATGAGTTGATTCGTAGTTTGACTTCTCAATTAAAAGGTGTATTTTCTTCTGTCTCTAAAAAAGGAGGAGGGCTTAACATTATGATTTCCTTTCCTGTGAAATCGAATGATAAATGAGTGAGTTACGTACTTACTAGTCACTGAATCATTCAACTTCATTTCCTTTCAAAATGCCTGTTATCGTTTTTTCCTTCCCCTGATTGTTCCGATAAATACCAAACGAACTTGTTTGATGGTTTGTAATTTTAGTTTTCGCATCTCAGAATGAGCATCCGTGGCAAGATCTAAAAAGTCTGAAGCCATAAGAAAACAAATACTAACAATTAACTCAGAAGCAAACTGAATGTCTAGTTGTGGAATCATCTTGGGCATTCGCATGTCTTTTGCGAGTTCGGCAGCAATGGCATTCATCGATTCGCGAATTTTTTCACGGATCTTTCGGTTTCCCCCCGTACGTTCTCTGGAGATAAAGCGAAAGAGTGAGCGGTTATGCGTCACATAGTCAAAAAAGAAGCCGATGGTCAGTTGTAAGGCCGACTTATAAGCTCCTTTGTTTCTGGCATCCCCAACGATGGTTTGGATCCTCCCACCGCATTCGTCCACAAGTGACAGTCCCAGTTCTTCCATATTCTTAAAATGCCGGTAGAAGGCAGCAGGGACAATCCCAGCCTCTCCAGCCACTTCCCGAAGGCTAAGATCCCCTAATCCTTTCTCCTCTCCCATCAATTGTAAGGCACTTTCGAGCAAATTGTCGTGAGTGCGAAGCTTTTGGGCATATCGTTTGTTGAGTTTCATGGCTGAATTCAGTAAACGGTCGTTCACTTTTTTTAAAAAAGCAAGGACAAAAAGACCAATTCGGAGTTGACATACTTAACAACGTAAATTAACACTATTAAATATCTCTGTGAACGAGTGTTCACTTAAATGCGAAATACGAGGCGAAAATGAAAACATTTCCTTTTATCTACAACGAACCAAAGCAATTCCTGAGTTCCCTCCAGGGCAAACAATGGGCCGATTTTCTTTTAGGGGAAATCAACCCTAGATTTTCTGTCACAACCATCAAAGCGAAAGTTGTGGCTGTTCGGGAAGAAACTGCTGATGCAAAGACAATCGTGTTAAAGCCCAACTGGTTATGGAAGGGTTTTCGTTCAGGCCAACATGTTCCTGTCACTGTAGAAATTGCAGGGAGGAGAGTGACTCGGTTTTATTCTTTGTCTTCACGGCCAAATGATAAACATTTAAGTATCACCGTGAAACGCCAAAAAGGCGGACTTGTATCCAATTTTATCAATACTAACATTAAAAAGGGCGATGTATTAGAGTTAGGTGAGGCAACGGGTGAGTTTGTCCTTCCCAAAACTTTACCTTCTAAGTTTTTATTTTTAGCAGGTGGAAGTGGAATCACTCCCATCCACTCCATTCTAAAACAACTAGAGGCAAATCAATTTAAAGGAAAAGCCACTCTTCTTTACTTTGTTCGATCATTCGAAGATATCATTTTACATTCTTCTTTAGAAGAAATCGCAAAATCAACTGGATGGTTAGAAATCAAATATATCTTTTCAGATGTTCCTAAAGAGGGATATGATTCAGGATTTTTAACCAAAGAGATTTTGCAAAAGTATGCAGAAGATTTAAAATCCTATTCTGTTTATGTATGTGGGCCTGCCCCCATGCAAACCAAAGCTCTTTCACTTTTAGAAGGTAACGAAATCAAATCGGAACTTTTTTTGTTACCCGGTCAAACTTCTTTGAAGGTAAAAAAAACGGGAACGGTAGATGTCTTTTTATCTTTAAGTCACAAAACCATTCAAGTCAAAGGGGAACGTTCTTTACTAGAAGAACTCGAAGACCAAGGAATTTACCCACAAAGCGGATGCCGTATGGGGATTTGCCATACTTGTGTTTGTAAAAAAGCAGTAGGTTCTGTCACGGATTTATCTAACGGCGAAGTATCTGAGTTAGGTGAAGAGAATATCCAAATCTGTGTTTCTCGTGCCGAATCAAATTTGGAATTAGAACTCTAATTTTGGTAAATCAGGAAATTCATCACTAGGATCTCGAAAATTAAAGTATTCATTATAGGAAAATAAAATGAGAACAATTAGCAAAACATTAAACCACGAAGAAATTGAAGCCTTTGGAAAAGAAGTGGATTCACTCCGCGAAGAAGTAATGGCAAAGGTCGGTAAAGAAGATGCAGATCATATCCGATCCATCTATAAGATCTATCGTTACACAGAAATTTTAGGTCGTGGTCTCATCCACTTTAGTTTTGAACCTATTTCCTTTGTGCTTGGTTCACTCATTCTTGGTGGATCCAAAATCATAAACAATATGGAACTTGGTCATAACGTACTTCATGGACAATATGATTGGATGAACGATCCTCGATTTAACTCTCGTACTTTTGAATGGGACATTGTAAGTGATGCTCACCAATGGAAGTTCTATCATAATTATATGCACCATACCTATACAAATGTTCTTAATAAAGATCATGATTATGGATATAATTTTACTCGATTGACCGAAGGCCAAAAGTGGAAGCCTGTACACCTAACACAACCTTTTACGAATATGTTTTTGGCGATGAACTTCCAGTGGGGTGTAGGTGCTCACGGTTACCGAGTGGAATATATGGAGATTCCTAAAAAACAAAGAAAGAAAAAATCTCTGAAAGATTATAAGGCAGTGTTCTTCAAAAAAATTGAACTACAACTTGTAAAAGATTATCTTTTCTTTCCACTCCTTGCTGGTTTGAATTTTCCAAAAATCATTTTAGGAAATTTGATCGCCAATTTGATTCGAAATCTTTGGACTTATGCTGTGATCTTCTGTGGTCATTTTACTGAAAATGCAGAATCTTTTTCCGTAGATGATATTGTCGGAGAAACAAAAGCGCAGTGGTATCTAAGACAACTCAAAGGTTCTTCTAACTTAGATGGTAGTAACTTTTTTTATACGATGACTGGGCATTTGAGTCACCAAATCGAACACCATATGTTCCCTGATATGCCGGCAAAACGTTATCGTGAAGTGGCACCTCGTTTGAAAGAAATTTGTGCTAAGTATGGCCAACACTACAATACAGGAAGTTTCGTGAAACAGTTTGCTTCCGTTTGGAAACGAATCGTCGCTTATTCTTTTCCTGATTCCATTGCCGGAAAGTTAATGGGAAATAAAAAGAAATACTTAGAACCAACTGCGTTACTTTCGCAACCCAGTTTTCAGATCTCCCTTCCTAGTGAAGAGAAGTCAGCGACTCTCACATAACCTGAACTTGACGAATTCCCCACTCGCGCATTGTGGGGAGTTCATCCCTTTCCTTTCTTTGGGTCCTCATGACGAGGGCCCTTTTTTTTAATCCTTCAAATGTTTCAGTCTGATTTGATTTGCAGATAGGATGGCCAAACTATCCAAATGAAATCCTTTACACCAAGTACTACGTAGTTCTTTTCTGCTAGTGGATTTGTTTTTGGCTCTTTCCATCAAGTATCCTACCACAACTCTTGCTGCCGATTCCACCACTTCAAAACTATGGGCTTCTTTTGTTTCTTGTTTTTCGATGGATTTATATGTATCAACAATGGATTCGAATAGAGTTCGGATCTCTAGGAGTTTGGAATTGGATTCTGATCCTTTTGCCAAATGATCTAGATAACTACGGAAAGTTCCTGTCGGGCTCATTCCAGAGGTAATGCCACCAATGGCTGCGTTCACTTGGATTTGTGTGGTTCCATCATAAATATTGGTGATTCTTGCATCACGATAGAGTCTAGAAAGATCATAATCTTCTGTATACCCAGCACCACCTAATACTTGTAATCCATCATAAACTAAATCATTACACATTTCTGAATTGTAGTATTTGGATATTGGTGTGAGTGTGTTTGCCACTTTTTCCCAGAATTTTCCAATTTTGGATTCTTCCGGGGAAACGGTTCGCCCATCCTCATACCAATAGTATTTATCTACAGAAAAGGCCGCTTCCACCATAAGGCAGCGCATACCCGCAAGTTCGCGTTCCATTCGATTCAACATACGACGGACAGCAGGAATTTCATAAATCGGTTTTCCAAATTGGATTCTTTCTTTTGCGTATTTAAGAGCTTCTTCGTACGCAGCAGTGACAATGCCTGTACCTTGGGAGGAAACACTCAGGCGGGCACCGTTTAACATACCCATTACATACTTTACAAGTCCAAATCCTTCTTTACCAACAAGATAACCTTCACTGTTTTCGAAGACAGTTTCACAAGTGGCTGAAGCTTTGATTCCTAATTTTTTTTCGATTCCTTGCACCGCATAATCTTTGTTTTCAACAATAAAAAAAGAAAGCCCTCTGGCTCCACTTTCTTGGGTTCCTGTTCTTGCTAACGTGAGAGTGATACCCGGGATACCATTCACTCCACAGGCTACAGTTTGAAATCTTTTGGTTCCGTTGAGATACCACTTATCATCTTTCTTTGTTGCTTTAGTGGTAATGTTTGGCAAATCAGATCCAAAATCTGGTTCTGATAATCCCATGGTGACTGTATAATTGCCTGAGATTAATTTTGGGATCCATTCTTCTTTCATCTCATCAGAGGCACAGACTTCCAAAATAGCGGCAAGGCCCATACTTCCCACCGCGATGGTAATAGAACTATCGGACCTATACATCAGTTCTGCAATCATCGCCTTTACAATGCTAGGTGCACCTAGTCCACCATATCTTCTTTTAAAAGCAACAGGACCAAGTCCTGCATCATGATACATTTTAATTACATCCACCATCTCTTGTGGATGGATCACGTTTCCATTATCAAATTTTAGACCTTTGGAATCCACAGTTGCAGCAACTTGGGAAACATACATCCCACTGATTTCTCCGCAGGATTTTAGGATTTCGTCATAAAACAATTTCGCCTCATCGATATTAGATGGTGCATATTCTAACCTAGGGTTATTGTTTTCGGAATAAAGTTTGGAATCAGAATAATTATTTTCATAAATAGGAACAATTTCATTCCAATCAATTAATTCGTAAAAATGTTCTTTTAGGTCTTCGTTGGTTTGAAAGTAGTTACTTTGGATCATAAAAATTCCTTTTGAGTTAGAAGATAAATTTTAGGAATGTGAGGCGATTAAAAAAAATCGTATAACAAAAAAATTTGGAAAAAATAAATGTATGGTGAACCGATCGGTTTCCTTTTCTGTAGCTGAATTAGGTCAACAAAAACGAACAAAGGTATTGTTTTCAGATAACTCCAAATCTTCCTCTATTTGGTAGAAATTAAGGTTTCTTTTTTTACGATTCCCAAGTAGAATTCAAAGTCTATCTCTACCGAAAAAATTAGTGCCCGATTTTTTTGGCGGATCAGGAGACGTATGAAACAACTCATTTCTATTTTTGCACTCGTTTTTGCCGTTAAGTGTGCGAGTGTGCCAACTGCACAACTTCCTATAAAGTCTTCCGTTTCTGGAACTCCACTGGAATACAAATTAGATGGGAAAACCTATGAGGGATTTCTCGCCGTTGATTCTTCCATTTCAGGAAAACGTCCTGGTGTCCTCGTGATTCACGAATGGTGGGGAGTGAACGATTATCCCAAACAAAGAGCCAAACAACTGGCTGATTTAGGTTATGTTGCCTTTGTGATGGATCTTTATGGAAAGGGTATTCTTGCGAAAGACCATGTAGAAGCAGGCAAACTTTCCGCTGCCAACGGAGAACCGAAAGTAATGCTCAAAAAAATCTATAAGGCTCTCGAGATTCTAAAAGCAAACCCAAATGTGGATACTAGTAAAATTGGAGCCATTGGATATTGTTTTGGTGGTGGTGGAGTCATCGAACTAGCATTAGATGGCTCTGACTTAAAAGGAGGAGTTGTTTCTTTTCATGGTATGCTTGGTAGCAAAAACTTAGCTTCTGGTGCAAAGAAAATAAAATCAAAAGTTTTAGTGCATCATGGTGCTGATGATCCTTTTATTCCGAAAACTGCAGTAGATACGTTTATCAAAACAGTAACTGATGCAAAAGCTCCTGTTACTTTTATCTCTCACCCAGGAGCCGTTCATGGATTTACAAGACCTGGAGCTGAAGATCGTGGACTTCCAGGCCTTGCTTATAATGAAAAAGCTGACTACGCATCTTTTGATAGTATGAAAGCCTTTTTTGCAGCAAACTTTAAATAGACGAGAGGAAGAACAAACAGCGTCAGGGCACTCGCTGAAACCAATCCTCCAATCACTACGGTAGCTAGAGGTCTTTGGACTTCGGCACCCGGTGAGGAACTAATCGCCATAGGGATAAATCCAATGGATGCCAGAAGGGCTGTGGTGAGTACAGGACGAAGTCTTGACAACGCTGCTTCTTTCACAGCCTCTTCTTTTCTTTTTCCTTCCTGTTCCAAACTCCGAATGAAACTGATGAGTACAAGCCCATTCAAAACGGCAATTCCAAACAAAGCAATAAATCCCACTCCCGCTGAAATACTAAATGGCAAATTTCGAATATAAAGAGCAAAAATCCCACCAGTGATGGCAAACGGAACATTGAGAAAGATGATGATTGCCGCAGATATCTCGTTAAATGCAAAGTATAGGATTAGAAAAATAATGAGAAGAGTGATCGGCACAACAATATACAAAGTTTTTGTTGCGGATTCAAATTTTTCAAATTCACCACCAGTTGTATAATGATAACCAGACGGAAACTTAATTTCTTTTTCTAAAACTGATTGGACTAATTTTACAGTACTCACCATATCACTTCCGCGAATGTTGAATTGTACTAATGCGTAACGATTTTGGTTTTGGTGGTAAATTTGTACAGGCCCATCTTCGATATAAATTTCTGATAGCTCATGTAAGGGAGCAAAACTATTTTTTCCCACCTTAACTGGTATGTTTTTAATTTGTTCTGGGTTTCCACCTACATCTGTTTTTACAACGATATCGAATCGTTTCATTCCTTCATAAACAATTCCGGAAGGAACTCCTGAAGAAATAGATCCGGTAACACGACCTATATCGATGATTGATTGGTCGTATCTTGCCAATTTTTCTCTGTTAGGTTTGATTCGTAAGTATTCTAACCCATATAATTGTTCGATCCTTAGGTCAACGACACCGGGAATGTTTTTGATTTTTTTAGAAATTTCTTCTGCTAAAGATTTTAGTTTTGATAAATCATCTCCAAAAATTTTGATTCCCACATCGGCTCGGATCCCAGCCATAATTTCATTGTTACGCATTTCAATGGGTTGAGACAAACCGTAAGCTACTTGTGGAGCAACTCTTTCAATGATCTCCTGTAACTTGAGTTCAAGTTCCGCTTTACTTAGTTTCCATTCGGATCTTGGTTTCATATCCATATACATATCTGTTTTTTCTACACCCATCGGTTCAATGGCAAGTTCTGGTGATCCAGTTCTCGAAACTACTTCTGTAATTTCTGGAATTTCCTTTAGAATGGCTTTTTCTATTTTCATAGATGATTGTAAGGCTTCCGTTAAAGTTGTGGATGGATACCGACTAATTTCGATTAGGAGATTTCCTTCGTCTAATTTTGGTAAAAATTCTCCTCCCAATCGAAAGAATAATATGATCGAAAGAACAAGAACTCCAATACTGGAATAAGTGACTTTTTTAGATTCCTTTAGACAATATTCTAATTTTGGAGTATACCATTCGTGGATTTTTTGAAAAAACTTTGTTTCTCCTTCGGCGATATGACCTCCTTTTAAAAAATACGAAGCAAGCACCGGTATGAGTGTGAGTGTTAAGAAGAATGCACCAAGTAAAGCAAACAAAACAGTAGTTGCCATTGGGATAAACATTTTGCCTTCAGTTCCGCTTAATGTAAGAATCGGAATATAAACAATTCCTATGATGATTTCTCCAAAGATTGTTGCTTTTCGAACTTCTATCGTTGCACTTAAGATGGTTTCTTTTTGTTCTTTGTCGGTAAGGTCTCTTTTTAATTCTTTTCGTTTTAATCCCAATCGTCTGTGTGAGTTTTCAATCAGGATGACTGCACCATCCACAATGAGTCCAAAATCAATCGCACCCATAGACATTAAGTTTGCCGGAAGGTCTCGTAAAAACATAAGTGAAATAGCAAACAACATCGCAAGTGGAATTACAGAGGCAATGACAAGACCTGATCGGAAATCACCAATCATCAGAAACAGTATGATGATGACAAGAATGGCTCCTTCTGATAAATTCCAAACGATCGTGTTTAAGGTGTTTTTCACCATGATCGAACGATCATAATACGGTTTGATTTTCATTCCTGTGGGAAGAGTTTTTTCTATCTGGGTAATTTTTTCTTTTACGGCTGTGGTGACCTCTAGTGAATTTTCACCAAGTAACATGAGTGTTACGGCGCCTACCACTTCTGATTTTCCTGTAGCAGTGGCCGCTCCTTTTCGTAATCTCGATCCTTCTACAATTTTTGCGATACTACTTAAATATATAGGAAACCCATCTCCCATTTTCCCTACTTGGATTTTTTCGAAGTCAGTTGTGTCTTTTAAAAGACCATCACTACCAACTATCAATTGTTCACCGGATCGCTCAATATATCCACTTCCTATCGATAGATTATTTGATTCTACTGCGGTTACAATTTGATTCAGAGAAACTCCGAGTGAAGCTGCTTTAAAGGGATCTACAATGACCTGGTATTGTTTTGTTTTTCCTCCAAAACTATTCACTTCCACAATTCCTGGAACTGTTTTGAGCGTTGGATTGATGTACCAATTCAAATATGTAGTGAGTTCCATTTGAGTATGAAATTCGCTTTCTAAGGTGAATTGAAATACTTCTCCAAGACCTGTTGTGATAGGGCCAATGACTGGTTTTCCAAAAATGGCGGGAATGTTTTCTGATGCTTCTGTTAATCTTTCACTGACAAGTTGTCTACTTTTCCATAAATCAGTTCCATCTGCAAATACTGCAGTCACAAGGGAAAATCCATATCGAGAAACAGACCTTACTTCTATTAAGTTTGGAATTCCAGTGATGGCTCTTTCTACTGGTAAGGTAATGTACTGTTCGATTTCTAAAGTCGAGAGAGAAGGGGAAGTTGTGATCACTTGTACTTGAACATTGGTAATATCAGGGACTGCATCTACTTTTAAGTGATTTAATGAATACACTCCACCAAACACAAGTAAGATTGTGAAAACAATGACTAAAAATCGATTCTGTAAAGAGATCTGAACAATTTTTGTTAAAAATTCCATATTTATTCTCCACCAAATGTTGATTTGAATAAAATGGCTTTGAGTTCGAAGGCAGATTTAGTGACGATTTTTTCTCCCGGTGTGATTCCCGAAAGAATTTCTACGTTTCCATCATTCACATTTCCAATTTTAACTTCTACCCACTGGAACTCGTTTGGTTTGGATTCTATAAATAGAAATTTTCGATCTTGGTAAGATTGAACCGCTTCTTCTGAAACTTGGATTCCCTTTCTTTGATTCACCATGAGGATGGCTTTTCCAAATAGTCCGATCTTTGCTTTGCGATTTTTATTTTTAAAAACAACTCTTGCATGAACAGTTCG
Organism: Leptospira congkakensis; assembly: GCF_004770265.1. Lineage (NCBI taxonomy): Bacteria > Pseudomonadati > Spirochaetota > Leptospiria > Leptospirales > Leptospiraceae > Leptospira > Leptospira congkakensis. The sequence goes on along the minus strand of NZ_RQGQ01000013.1, from coordinate 26,677 downwards.
AGATTCAGGATCCACCTTTTCTCCGATATGTTCTAAAACGCCGTCAAATTCTAAATCAGGATAAGCATTCAAAATAATTTTTCCGAAATCACCTTCAGAAAGATATTTTAAATCGTTTTCAAATATTTTGGCTTGGAACCAAAGAGAAGAAAGTTCTGCAATGGTTGTTAGGATTTGGTTTCCTAAAACCATAGAACCAGGAATGGCATTTCTAGAAAGAGCAAGTCCTGACCGAGGTGCAAACACTGTATACACACCAGATGCAGAATTATCAATAGATAGACCATTGGCTCTCAGATTTTCTACAGCAGCATTTTTTTCTGATTCCACTACTTTTAGATTTGATTCAGCATCAATGTATTCTTGTTTTGCGGCTAAATTCATTTTAACCAAAGATTCAATTCGAATTAGATTTTGTTCTGCTGCGGTAAATTTTGATTTTGCTACTAAATAAGTTGATCTTAGTTTTGCGAGTTCTGGTGAATCAATCGCAGCTAGTTTTTGGCCTTTTTTAATGGTATCCCCTTCAACAAAAAAAACAGAAGTAATTCGTCCTGAAATTCTTGTTGGTACATCAATAATTGCATCGGGTACAGCTTCTGTTTCTCCAATCAGTTCTATTTTTGTTTGGATGGATTCTGTTTGAATGATTTCGGTTTCGATCCCCAAACTTTTTCGATTTTCTAAAGATAGTTTTACTATGTCATTGGTTTCTTTTTTGGATTCCAAATCATTGTTTGTTTTTCCAAACTTCCAAAAGTATAGAGAAGCAGAAATTAATAGAATGGATACGATTAAGATAAGTGTTTGTTTTTTCATGGTTTGATCCCTAATGAGTCGCTAGGTAATCCGAGAACACGAATGAGTTCAATTTGAGATAATTCAAATTCAGCTTTTGTGTTCAGGTAGTTGAGTTTTGTTTGTAATAGGATTCTTTGTTGGTTGATTGCATCTATGATTTTAATTTTTCCAAATCGAATTGCTTCTTGGAGATTGTTTAGATCTGATTCCGCACGATCCATTTTTTGAGTATCATAGAATTTCATTTCTTCTGACAGAGTTAGGTAATTAGTTAGTGCGAATAAAACTTCTTGTTTGATATTTCTAGAAACAGATTCTTTTAGTTCTTTGGAATTATCAATTTTTGCAGAAGCGATGATGGATTCTCCTTCATAGTCTCTCCAAATTGTCATTGGGAAACTGACCATCCCTCCAACTACTTTTTCATTGAAACCATCATTTTGAGCAAAAGCTCCTAAACTGACATTTGGAATTTTTTGTCGTCTTACTTCGTTTTGGCGTAGTAAAGCTAATTCAATTTCTTTTTCTGAGAGCATAAGCTCTGGACGTGTTTCCATTGCTAATTGGATTAACTCATTTTTTTCTTTTGGTAAATCTTTTGGCAAAATCCAATTTTGGGTTTGGATTGTTTCTTTTTCTAAAGGAAATCCAAGTAACACTTCTAATTCGGAGCTTGCATTTTCATACAATCGATGAGATTGGTTCCAGATTTTGAAAATTCGAATTTCTTCCGATTCGGATAAGGTTTCGTCTATACCCGGTGAAAGTCCTTCGTTCACTCTCGCTTTTGATATCCTTTTTAAATCTTTAACAAGACTTAAATTGTTAAAACTATTTTCTTTTTCCAAATAAAGATAACGATATTTAGTTAATTTTTTGACAGCTTCAAATTCTAAAGATCGTTTTACTGACTCTAAACGGAAAACTTGTGCTTTAAATTCTTCATCAGCAATTTGGACTGCAATTTCACGTTTGCCGTTTGTGAAAATCTCTTGGTTGACCATAACTTGAAAGTTATTCGCAGCATTTGGTCCTGATAAAGATACTGGCCCAGAAGATTCTCCTTTTCGTGTAGCAACGTAACTATTAAAAACTGGGTTTGAAGGAAAATGGTAAGAGGCAATTTTTTTCCTGCCTGAAATTTCCCTTAGTTTGATTTCTTCCATCCGATAGTCAGGATGTCTACTGACAACACAACGACTGAGTTCCGTTATCGAATTTTGATTCCGACAACTTTGTATCGAAAATTCATTAGCTTCAGCATGAATAGGTAAAACATGGAAACTGATATATCCCAAACAATATAGAAATACATTCCACTGTTTGGGGTTAAAAAAATAATTCATAAAACCTCCAGAGTATTTGCGCAATACAATTGCGAATCAACTAAGTAAGGTTATGTTTTGGTGGACGGAAGAATGTGTTTACTGTAACGAGTTTTGGAATTAAAAGTTCGGGTTGGTGGATATAAACTTTATGGAGTTGGATGAGTATATGGGAGAGGTATAGATCCCAAGAACAAGATACAATTAAATTACATGGGCAAGAAAAACAAACATGGTCTGTATGATCCCCATCTTCGGAAAGTTCGTGGCCTGGATTGACACCTAAGGCGTGGTCTAAAAAGGCATAGGGACAAGCACTTTCAGGAGAACCAATCAGTCCACAATTGACCTCATTGTCAACAATGCGTTGGTACATAAAATTGGCAGAAAATAACAAGATAAAGCTAAATAGGAAAAATTGCCTCCAGGATCTGAGTTTTTTCATATTTGACTTCATATGGTTACTTGTAGTTTGGAATCTCCTTTGCAGTTTGCAATAACTTATCTGCAATTTCTGGAACACAAATCGGAGAAACATGACTACAATCTACATACGTTTTACATTTAGTATTTCCTTCATTTAAACTTATATAGCGGATATTTTTTGAATTTGGATCGACAAATTGACTTATGTATCTTTTAAAAATACCACCATTAGTGATTTGATACCGAATGTCCTGGTAATATGGATGAATTTGTGGTTCCCAAATTACCATGGGAATATTGTGTTTTTCTGCGTGATTGACTATTTTTTTGAAGAAGTTTGTTTCTGTTTCTGAAATTTGAAAACGACTTAAAAAATGTTCTTTGCGTGATTGCGCATAATCAATGATTCTTTCTTGGAATTCGTTAGGCGGAAATTGATCTGTTTCGAATCCGATTTTGTCTGGTGTGAATGGTCTTTTAACATTCATGTAAGACGAAATTCCAATAAAATATGTGTCATTGGTAATTCGATTTCCAGTTAAAAGGTTTTTTATTGCTCCCACTGGTTTGAAATGATAATTATAACCTAAAAACAAAAGACGTGTTAATATATCTCTTTGCATTTCTGAATTCATTGAATCATAGATATCAATTAATTCATTTTCATGTAACATTAACTCTGCCCATTTTGTTTTGTATGTATAAATATTGTTTTCGTTCAACATTTCATCAGAAAACTCTAAGAACAATACATCAGGTTTAAAACCTGCATCGGTCATTGATTTGATTAATAAATAATATAATAAAAACTCTGAAGCCTTTACTGCTGTGCGAGTTTCGAAATACACTGGTTGACTAATTGTAGATTTGTTTACAGGAATTTCTGCCCATTCGTGAAAAGGTTCTGAACGTGATGTTCCTGTAACAACTGCTACTTTTTTGCCACTACTTTGGATTTTTTTATTCTCTTCCCAGATGGTAGGCATTCCGAGTAAAATATTTTGACCAGCTTTGTAATTCCTACGGCCACTTTCTCGAACATCAGGAATACATATTAATTTATCTACTACGATGATGCTAATTAGAATGAAAAAAGGATAAAAATAGATTCGGTTAAATTTCATAGGTTCCCGTTAAAATTGAAAATATATAAAAGTTTCTACTGGAGCTTCAATTCTGATAAGGGCTAAATATACAAAGAAACTTAGGATAAAAATAATCCAGTTTGTATATGGTTTGAGCCGATCCGAAAAATAATTTTTGAATTCTAAAATTTGAATCGCGTAACTTGCGAGGATAAGTCCCCAGAAGTCTGGACGATAGATAATTTTACCAGTAAGGTTGATACTCGCTGCCCAAAACGTTCCAATTTTCTTTAAAGTATCAATACGAAAAAAAGTAGCAAGTATACAGAAAATAAAAAAGACCCATATTGCGGCGAACACTTGTTTTATAAATGACATGGACTTTCGATCAGGTTTTCCGAATATTATACGTTCGGTGGAAAGAAAAATTCCATGGAAAAATCCCCAGAGAAAAAAGGTATATGTATTCCCATGCCAAAGTCCAGATAGTGACATCACGATAATCGTGTTGATATTGTATCTAATTTCTGAAACTCGATTTCCACCTAATGGAATGTATAAGTAGTCTCGAATCCAAGTGGAAAGAGTATAATGCCATCGGCTCCATAATTCTGAGAAACTGACAGATAAAAAAGGGGAACGAAAGTTTTCTGGAATTTCGTAACCAAGTAGGAATGCGGAACCTCTCGCAAGATCTGTATAACCGGAAAAGTCTCCATAAACTTGAAACGAAAAAGCAACAGTAGATAATAAGATAGAAATCCCATCGTATTCGCCAGGGTTCATATAAACCGGATTGATGATTTTAGCAAGTTGGTCTGCGATGAGAACTTTTTTCACCAAACCAGAAAGGATATGTAATATTCCTCTTTGTACAAAATCTAAGGACAATTTGGAATGATCGATTTGATCGTAAAAATCGTCATGCCTCATAATGGGCCCAGCAATGAGTTGTGGAAAAAATAAAATGAATAATAAAAAGTTTAGGAAAGGTGATTCGGTAAACTTACCTCTCCAAGCATCGACTACGTAAGCAATCATTTGGAAGGTATAAAAACTGATCGCTAGAGGTAATATAATTTCGGATAAAGATTGGAAGAAGGGGATGGTTAATTCACCCTCTAATGTTAAATATTTTATATAAGTGAGGAAGTATTTGAAAAAACATAAGTTGATCAAATTGATTCCAACACCCAAAATTAGAAAAATTCTGTTTTTTGTTTTGAGTATTCCCAGCACACAGAGATGAGTGAGGAAGATAAAAAATACAAAATGTATTAAAAAAGAGCCACTCCAATACCCGTAAAAAATAAGGGAAAAGATAATGAGGATATATTTGCGGAATCGAGAAGGTAAAATCCAATAGATAATATAACAGGCGATAAAAAAGAAAAGATAATCAATCGAATTGAACAGCATTTTCCCTAGAATTTCCTCGATATTTTTTTCTACCAGTCATTTTACACAATCATACTTGCCTCAAAAATCAAACCAGGAAAGATCAGTCTTCATGGCGACTCAAAATATACTATGGACTCCACATTCAGAAGATACGAATCTCTCCCGTTTCCAGAGCCATCTGGAATCTAAGTTTCAAAAATCATTTTCTGATTATGTTTCTTTTCATAAATTTTCCGTAGAAGAATACCAACTGTTTTGGATGGAATGGTTGTCTTATTCTGGATTCAAATTACATAAGAAACCGGAGAAAACGATCGAACGAGGTGGGCATTTTTCAAAATCACAATGGTTCCCGGGAGCTTACTTTAATTTTGCAGAGAATTTATTAGTAGGAGGGGACCCTGATAACTTGGCTTTGGTGTTCTACTCTGAAGACGGCAAAATCCAAAGATTAAAATATTCGGATCTTAAAAATGAAGTATTAAAGTTACAAAAACATTTGATTGGCCTTGGAGTCAAAAAAGGAGATCGTATTGCCGGACTTGTACCAAATGCACCAATCTCCACCATTGGAATGCTCGCGACTACTTCGTTAGGTGCTATATGGTCAAGTGCATCACCCGACTTTGGCGTAAGGGGAATCCTTGACCGTTTCGAACAAATCCAACCTAAGGTTTTGATTTCTGTTGAGTCTTATTTGTTTAAAGGTAAAAAAATCTCCATTACAGATAAATTAGAAGAAGTATCCCTTCAGTTGACAAAAACAAAAAATTCTGAATTCAAACAAACTTTGATTTATGATTTTGTGGAACCTTTGAAAGATTTTGGTAAGATCCAATATCCTTGTCGCTATAATGAGATTGCTCCATTAAATTCAAATGACAAACTAACATACACTTCTATCAGTTTTTCCGATCCAGTTTACATTATGTTTTCCTCAGGGACAACTGGCCTTCCTAAATGTATTGTTCAAGGAGGTGGGGTTTTACTCAATCATACAAAAGAACTTATCCTGCATTGTAATGTATCCAAACAAAATCGATTTTTTTATTATACAACTTGTGGTTGGATGATGTGGAACTGGTCTCAATCAGTATTAGCGTTAGGTGCTACTCTTTACCAATTTGATGGAAATCCTTTCCATCCTTCTTGGGAAACTTTATGGTCGATGGCGGAAAAGGAATCTATCCAAGTATTTGGAACCAGTGCTAAATACCTATCTGTTTTAGAAGAAGAAAAGATTGGGGTCCAATCAAAGTATCCTCTACCTGATTTGAAAGTAATCCTTTCTACAGGTTCACCATTACCTAATTCTGGGTTTCGTTATGTGTATGAAAATATTAAAAAAGATGTACAACTGTCTTCTATTTCTGGCGGAACAGACTTAAATGGATGTTTTGCATTGGGAAATCCCAACTTACCTGTGTTTGAAGGTCAAATTCAGTGTAAGGGATTAGGTATGGATGTACAAGTATTTAATGATATGGGTAAGTCTGTAGAAAATGAAAAGGGGGAACTCGTTTGTCCGACACCGTTTCCATCCATGCCACTTTCGTTTTGGAATGATGAATCGGGTGCCAAATACAAATCCGCTTATTTTGAAACTTATGATAATATTTGGTGTCATGGTGATTTTGCATCGATCACTCAAGAGAATGGTTTGGTGATTTATGGACGTTCTGACGCCACTTTAAATCCCGGTGGTGTAAGAATTGGAACTGCTGATATTTATTCTGTAGTTTCGACAATTCCTGAAGTGGTCGATAGTGTGATCATTGGCCAAGAGTATAAAGATGATGTGAGAGTGGTTTTGTTTGTTGTCACTGCACCTGGTGTGTCTCTAAATGATTCATTAATCAAAAAAATCAAAGAACAAATTAAATTAGAAACATCTCCAAGACATGTACCGGCTTTGGTTCTTTCTGTTCCAGAAATTCCTTATACTGTAAATGGGAAAAAGGTAGAAATCGCCGTCAAACAAACAGTAGCTGGACTTGAAGTGAAAAATAAAAACGCGTTAGCAAACCCACTTTCATTGGATTTTTTTAAAAATAGAAAGGAACTCGCCGAATGAATTTTTTTCGGATCGTTTTTTCGTTTTTAATTTATATTTTTTTAGGTTTAACAAATCTACTTGCGGGTTCAAATGTTGTTCGTTGGCAATCTTGTTTTCAAACTAATTGTATTTCCTTTGATCTTCCTTCCAAGTGGTATCTTTCCGAACGGCGATCCAATGGAACATCCACTAAGTTTGATCATTTCAAAACTTCCCCGCTGAAAGATGAATTGGGTCGAGAAATCACTCCGGCCGTCGTGATTCTTTTTAAGGAATCGGAAACCAAATATCCGTTACATCCAACCATTTTTCATACAGAGTCTAAACGGTTCAGTGCGATCACAAATGTTCGTAAGTCTTATTCCTTACAAAAAAAATCTAATTCAGAAAACACGTATCAGTTTGTAGGAGTGTTCGGAAGTTTTAAAGATAAGGAAGATATAGTTCTTCAACATTATATTACCACAACAGAAGATCGTTTTGGAATGACAATTCTCGTAACATGTTACGAATCGGTATATCCTCAAATAGAAAAGGATCTTAACTTATTTTTAGACAGTATGTCCTTTGGAAAAAGAACGATACCTTGGTCTTTTCAAAATCCAGAAGAACAGATTTTTAAAGCAAAAGAATTGGAAACATCTGCCCTTGCTCGATTAAAAACAAAAAAATCAGAAGAAATCGAGATTGCTTTGGATGAGTTGAGTGACTCTTGTGATCTAGGTTCTGTATCCGCTTGTGAAATGTTTACCACTTTGCTGAATTTAGGCAGGTAAAAAATTCAAAAAGAATTTTCTACCTGCCTTGCTTGTTGTAAATTTCATCTTCTTTCAATTGTTTTTGGTTATACAAGTCCTTTCGAAGCTAAAAATTCCTGATTGAAAATTTTAGATTGGTATTTGGCTCCACTGTCGCATAACACTGTGACTATGGTGTGGCCTGGACCTAAATCTTTGGCAATTTGGTAAGCCGCGGCCAGATTGATTCCCACACTTCCTCCCATAAACAATCCATCTTGTTTTAAAACTAAATTTAAAATACGTAGGGCTTCTTTGTCATGGATACGAATGGCGTCATCCGCCGGCATCCCTTCCATATTTTTTGTGATTCTACCTTGCCCAATTCCTTCGGTGATAGAAGATCCTTCGATGGTGATTTGTCCTGTTTTGACAAAAGAATAAATTCCCGATCCATAAGGATCAGCCACGATACATTTGATATTAGGATTTTTGGATTTGAAATAAAGTCCAGTTCCCGCATAGGTTCCGCCGGTTCCAAGGGAAGCCGTCCAAACATCAATTTTACCTTGGGTTTGTTCCCAAATTTCAGGACCAGTTGTTTCGAAATGAGCATTCCTGTTGGCTAAGTTATCAAACTGGTTTGCCCAAACGGAGTTTGGCGTTTCTAATGCAATTCGTTCCGACACTCGTACGTAATTTCCTGGATCGGCATAAGGAACCGCAGGGACAAGGGTCACATCGGCACCTAACGTGCGTAGCATTTCAATTTTTTCTTTGGATTGTGTTTCTGGAATGACAATTACCGATTTGTAACCTTTGGCATTACAAATATGAGTGAGTCCAATTCCGGTATTTCCAGCTGTTCCTTCTACAACAGTGCCGCCTGGTTTTAAGAGTCCTTTTTTTTCTGCATCCTCTATGATGTACAAAGCAGCTCTATCTTTGACTGACCCACCTGGATTTAAAAACTCAGCCTTACCTAAAATTTCACATCCAGTTTCTTCGCTAAGTGAGTGGATGCGTATGAGTGGGGTATTCCCAACAGTATCAATAAATCCGTTTCTTATATTTGTTTTCATGAGAATCGACTTGACTCCTTCTCTTTAGACTTACATCTTCCTAGTCTATGTTACAAACCATTCGCCGGTGGTTCGCTCCTGCTCCGTCCATACCCCAAAAATCCGAAAAAGAAATCCAATCTCTTTATCCGAAATTTCGGTTTCGAGTTTTGGAATCAACTTTTCTTGGTTATACGACCTATTACCTAACTCGGAATAACTTCTCTCCTGTTTCCAAAGAAATTGGTGAAGCGTTATCTTATTCGAAAGCTGATATAGGTGACATCCTCGCAGTTACGGCCATCACTTACGGGATTGGAAAATTTTTAATGGGAGCACTCTCCGATCGTTCCAATCCGCGAAAGTTTATGGCTGTTGGTTTGTTTCTTACCGCCATTTTGAATTTTTCATTTGGATTTGCGAATCATTATTGGATTCATCTGTTTTTATGGGGAGCCAATGGTTTAGTGCAAGGGATGGGTTGGCCACCATGTGGACGTTCTCTTGGGCACTGGTATTCCGTAAGAGAACGAGGTACTACGTTTGCATTTTGGAATATTGCACATAATATTGGAGGCGGGCTTGTGGGTGTGGTCGCTTCTCACTCGGCAGCTCAGTTTGGATGGCAATTTGCTTTTTTTGTTCCAGGAGTTATTGCTTTAATTGGATCTGTATATTTATACATTCGACTTGTAGACACACCACAATCAGAAGGCCTTCCTCCTGTGGAAGTATATCGAAACGATTTTCCACCAGAAGAAAAAGAAAATCATGAAGCCGAACTTACCACCAAACAATTGATTGTTGATCAAGTTCTTAAGAACAAATACATTTGGTTGTTTGCTATTATTAACTTTTTTGTTTATATCATTCGATATAGTTTGATCGATTGGGGTCCTACTTACTTAAAAGAAACAAAAGGAGCCGATCTTTTGGGAGGAGGATATTCGACACTCATTTTAGAATTTGGAGGAATTGGTTCCACCATCCTTATGGGATGGGTTTCCGATAAATTCGACGGAAGAAGGGGAATGGTAAGTTTACTTTGTATCATTCCAATTTTCTTTGCCTTTCTTGGAATTTTATGGAACCCTCCTGGATCCATTTGGATTGATTATTTACTTTTTGGTTTGATTGGACTTTTCATCTATCCACCTGTTATGTTGTTAGGTGTGGCTGGAATGGATTTTACATCGAAAAAGGCGGTGGGTACTGCGGCTGGTTTTATCGGACTTTTTGGGTCTCTCGGACGAACGGCTCAGGGAAAGGGGCTAGCCATCCTTGCCACAAACTATTCTTGGGATGTCGCTCTTTACGCCATTCTTGTTTCCACTTTGATTGCGATTTTCCTTCTGGTTTTCAGTTGGAATTTAAAACCACGCGGGTAAATAAATTGACTAAATCAAAAGATAACAGTAGGATATTTAACTTATGACACTCGGCAGAAAAATTTCCATAGGAATCATTGGCATTATCGCCATCCCATTAATTGTTGCTCTCTTTCTACCTACCCATTACCAGGTGGAACGTACCATCGACATTAACAAACCGGCTTCGGATGTATTTGATTATATTCGAATGTTGAAAAACCAAGACTATTACAGTGTATGGGCCAAAAAAGATCCAGGTATGAAGAAAATTTACACTGGTCAAGATGGGATGGTTGGTTTCATTTCTCGTTGGGAAAGTTTGGATAAAGAAGTGGGAACTGGCGAACAAGAAATCAAAATGATTAATTTGGATGCTCTAGAGATGGAGACAGAACTTCGTTTCATCGAACCAATGGAAGCCACCGAAAGAAGTTATATGAAAGTTTCTTCTTTGGACCAAAAAAAATCGAAAGTCATTTGGGGATTTGATGGTTCTGTACCTTATCCTTCCAATATCATTTGTCTTTTTATGGATTTTCAAGAATTGATAGGAAAAGACTTTGAAGAGGGACTATCCAACCTCAAAGTTGTCTTAGAAAAATAAGGAAATTCATTTCGATTGAACAAACAAAATATCTATTGGCAACTCTACCAAGATGATCCCATTCTAAAACCCGGATTCCCATCCCCAATTTTGGCGGATCCGAGTTTTTTATTTCCTGAAAACTGTCCTGACGGTCTTTGGCACCTCTTCGCACACAATATATTTGGAATCAAGGAATTCCTTTCGGAAGATGGGATTCAATGGAAAACAAAAAAGACCGTGGTTTGGAATGCCATGCGTCCCTTTTTCTTTTTTGAAGAGGGAACGTATTATCTCTATTACGAAAAATATAAATTCCTTCATTTGTTATTCAGTTGGTTTCCTTATCGGAAGTGGAAGTCGCAGATCGAAGTCCGAACTAGCAAAGATTTAAAATCTTGGTCGTCTCCGAAAACAGTCATCGAACCAAAATTTCCTTTTCATAAAGATCCAAAACTTGGAGACTCAGTCGGTAATCCATGTTTGGTGAAGTTTGGAAAAAAGTACAGAATGTACTTTTCTTCCTCTCTTACATTCATTCCTGATTGTGGATTTTGTGAACCAAAATACATCACCGTAGCCGAATCGAATTCCCCTCTTGGACCATTTTCTTACTTTTCAGATCCCATCCTTTCTCCAAATGATATGGATCCATTTTGTAATTTGGCTGCAGGTTCCTTAAAAGTCATTGAATGGAAAGGGCGATACCTCGGATTTCAAAATGGAATTTTCTGGAATCCCGTAAGGAAAGAGTCCTGTTCGGCCATTCTCTTTTTACAAAGTGAAGATGGTATCAACTTTGAACGGATCAATCAAACACCAATCCTTGGACCGACAGGAAGAGGATGGAAGGCAAGCCATGTTTATGCTTGTGATGTGAAGTATTCGGAAGCTGAAAAAATCTTTATCCTTTATTTTAATGCAAGGGATAAAGCACATTGGACCAAAGGGAAAGAAGCCATCGGCCTTTTTGTGGGTAAGGTAGAAGAATCAAATCCTTCTCCAAAAAGAACCACCAAACAAGCGCAAAAAAAGAAGGCCAGTCCGAAAAAGAAAATATCACAACCAAAAGCCAAACAAAGTAAGTCTAAACGTAAATGACACGTTCACTCATAGGACATTCCAAAGATTTAGGAGACAATTTTGTCATCCGCCGCGTTCTTCCTGCTATGGAAAAACGTTCGGTGGGACCTTTTGTTTTTTTTGACCATTTTGGCCCAGTGCCTGTTGTTACGGGAGAAGAACTCGTCGTTCGCGCCCATCCGCATATTGGACTTGCTACCATCACATTTTTATACGATGGAGTGATCACCCATCGCGATAGTTTAAAGGTAGAAATGGACATTCGTCCTAATGAAACCAATTGGATGGTTGCGGGTTCTGGAATCGTACACAGTGAACGGTCCAAATTTGATCCCAAATATGAAATATTAGAAGGGATACAAACATGGATTGCTCTTCCAAAAGAAAAAGAAGAAATAAATCCTAGTTTTGAACATTTTTCGGAAAAAGAAATGCCTGTTTTATCTAAAGACGGTTTGGTATTTCGATTGTTAGGCGGAAATTTTCTTGGATTACATTCCCCAGCCACGGTGCATTCTCCTTTGTTTTACGCAGACATTGAAATGAAACCAGAGGCAGATGCAGTCAATTGGATTCTTTCTGACAAAGAAGAAGCAGGACTTTACGTTTCTCGTGGTTCTATTGAATCCAATGGAGAATCCTATGCAGTAGGATCAATGGTTTTGTTTGAGAAGGGGACAGCTGTTTCTTTTAAAGCAAAACAAAACAGTCGTTTGATGTTACTTGGTGGAGAACCACTCACTGAAAAAAGAAATATATTTTGGAATTTTGTTTCTACAAGGCAAGACGCCATCGAAAAAGCAAAGGAAAGATGGGCAAAAGATGAATTTCCAAAAGTTCCCGGGGAAACAGATCGAATTCCTTTGCCCAAGTAATAGGTAAAGATCGAATTTTATTTCAAATCATCAGCAGCTTTTTTATATTCTTCTGCTTCTGTTCGAAATTCTTTTGCTAAAGTCAGGCAATGTTCTTTAAACTTTGCTTGGCTGACAGCCTTTCCACCGTTATTCACCGCCATTTTTTCGTGTCGCACAGCATTTGCTTCCTTCTCTTTTGCCATTGCGGATAGATAGGAACGTGCCGCTTGTTTACTTTCTGGTGAATTTGCCTCTTTAATCATCAGGTTCTCCAGTTCAGACAAAGCAAACACGGATGTAGATGCTAACACGAGTAATAGGGAAATAATTTTTTTCATAGTATCCTCTCTCGTGACTATTATACCAATTCTATTGAATTGTCAATAGGTGAGGTTATTGATATTTTACCGAATCGGAACCGGCAGACATAAAGGCTAACTTAGTACCCGTTTCCGCGAAGGCAGAAATGGTCTCTGAAAATCCTGCAGCTGTGATCATAAACGATTGGTTTGGTCCCACCAACTTTTGTAATTCTGGAAAGTAAACAGAACCAGAGATTGTATAAAAAATTCCAAAACTAACAGGGTCACCTAACTTTGAAAAAGTGAAGTTTTGTGCTTGGTTAAATTCCCAAGATTCCAATCTGAATTTATCATTGGATGTGAATAAGTAACGTGGGAACGGATGGTAAGTGAGTAGCTCTTTGGTTTTTTTTTCAGAACCATCAGAGTTTTGGAAGTTCAATACTGCTAGGGCTTTTTCTAAATGAAGTTCTCTTGGATTTCCATCATCACCCAATCTTCCGTAATCGTACACTCTGTATGTGGAATCAGAAGATTGTTGGACTTCTAAAAGGAGAACTCCCGCTCCGATGGCGTGAATGGTTCCAGGATTTAACAAAAAAACGTCACCTGGCTTGACCTTCCATTTTCGTAGAACCGTTTCCCCGAGATTTTTTCTCACAAGTGATTCGTATTCTTCACGGGTTGTGTTTATATCAAATCCAACAACGAGTTCTGCTCCTGGATCTGCGGACAAAACGTACCAACATTCTTTTTTGCCATTGGATTTTGGATCGTATTTAAGTGCGTATTCATCATCTGGATGTACTTGGACGGATAGTTTTTCTTTGGCGTCAATGACTTTGACAAGTAAAGGTAAACCTGAGGAAAGAAATGGTTTCCCTAGAACTGCTTCTGGAGATTTTCGTATAAGATCTGTTAAGGGAATATTTTGAAATTCTGGATTTTGGACAGGAGAAATATCCGTTCCATAAACAGAAACTTCCCAAGACTCACCAATCTGTCCTTCTGGAATGTTCCGACCAAGTTTTGTTTCGAACTTCCGACCTCCCCAAATTTTTTCCTTATAAAGTGGGTCAAAAAATACAACTTTGGGAGTCTTTTCCATCGATTTCCTTTTTAGACGGTACTCTTTACTCGTAAAGGGATATTTTTGTGAACCAAGAGTTTCACCCGTAGGTATTTTTTCTTAAAATGGGTAAAGGAATCTGGTCGGAATTTGGAGAGATCAAATTCAAAAACCTTTCCGTGAACAAGAGCCGACCTCGGAAATTCTACTTTTAGATTTTTGTATCCTTTGTAACTTCCTCTTCCACTGCAGGCAGGACAATGTGGGTCACCACCCATACAATCTCGACAAACAATTCGCACTGTCAAAGGAATGACTGCAATCACCGGTCGTATGATTTCGGATTCTTTTAAATCAATGATCAAATCATAATCAATCCCTGTTACTTTGCGTCTGTCTTTGTTGCGGAAACCTTTCCGCATGAGCCCACGTTTGGCGAGCTCCAAAATACCTGTTGTGAACCGAACACGAGATACAGGGAGTACGACTGGGTGTTCTTCGAGTTTGCGTTTTAAAAATTCGCGAGCGTAGTTCTTTTTGAATTCTTCATCATACAACTTCCGCCCTTCGCCGGTTAGGGTTTGGTAGGCAAAGTAAAGGCTTTGGAATTTAGAATAGGAGCCTGTGAACGGGTTATCTGGATGGAATTGTTTCACCAGATGACGGAAAGAGGATTTAATCTCTTCCGTCGTGGCACCAAAAGGAATCTCTAGGACTTCGTAAAGATTGGTAAGTTGTGGTGGTATGGTAAAACTCATTCCACCCTCATATACATTATGGTTCTTGGAAATCCCCGCTGACCGAAACTTCCATTATGGATTCAGAAACCATTCTGGTTTCTAAACTACCTTTAGCTTGGATGTATCTATCAATGGTTCTTGCAACTTCACGGAGTCTGTCACGATACGCAGTCGCTAAACGTAATCTTTCCCATGGGCTTTGGATTTTTTCTAACTCAAAGCTCAGAGTGTTGTCGTCTGCATTGGTCACTGTACGAACTGAAAGAGTTAGTCCCTTCACTCCACCAGTTGTATTGTTTTTTAATTCACGGTAAGTGGTAACAGGGTCTTTGCCTTTTTCGGTAAGTGATTTTCTGGACCAAAAAGAGATTTCATCTAATGAAAATCCGCCACCTTCCGCACCGCCACCGCCTTTCAATTTCATAACGAAACGACTGTGTAATACATAGCGTGGTTCAAATGGTAGGTGGATTTCCCTTGCGTTGGTTACTTGGCCATAACGACTGTCTTTGATTTTCTTTTCGAAACTTAGGAATTTCACCTTATCGTTGATGACAGCATGGTAATCATCGACTTCTTTTCCGATTCTTTCAATCTTCTGCTGTTGTTTGGCGTTATAAGGGATGAGAGCAATGCTTCCATCCGGATTTAACTTTTTAGAATCTGCTTGGCTTACAGGTTCATTTTTTTCATCCGCGGCAATTAGACCAACGGTGAGTAGAAAGGATAAAATTAGGACAAACGAGATACGCATACGAACTCCCAGATAGTAGACTCTATATATATTTTCGACTTTTGAAATGAAATCATTAATTTGTTAAAAATAAGGTTGATAAAAAACGCAAAAACCCGATCCTTGCGGAAGGTCTCCCATGGAAATAAATCTAAAAAAAAATGCAGACGCCTATGTGATCAGCATTTCTGGAAGTTTGGATATTTACACTTCCCTGGATTTCAAGAACTTCCTGGAAACCAATGTTCCTACAGAGCCCTCTGAAAATCTACATGTCATCATCAATTTAGAGAAACTCAATTATATTGATTCCTCTGGAATTGGAATGCTCATCAAACAACTGAATTATGTCCAAGAGTTGAAAGGAAAGTTCTCCATTGCCAATATGAAACCGGCGATTGAGAAAGTTTTTAAAGTGGCAGGTCTTACTAGTTATTTCCAAACCATTGGGGAAGACGAATACCGCGAAAAATACGCAGTTTAGTCATTCTCTCGCACCCAAACGATTTTCTAATACAAACGCATCCCAAACTCCCCAAAACCGTCCCAGTGAGTTGTTACTAGGAACAAGATCTACATAAATCTTTCCATCAGGATATTCGGAAGGTTCCAAGGGGATTTCCACCGGATTCGGAAAACTTTGGTTTCTGTCGGCATAAATAGAAATTTTGGGTCTTCCGTTCACAAGGATGTTTAGTTTCCTTGGTTTGAATTTGGATCCTTTGAGGGGTCTATACCGAGTTATGTCTAAATAGAGATAAACTGTAGATTTGGAGACTATGGATTTTTCTAAAAGGAAACGAAGCCCTGTTTCTGGAACCATGCGGCAAATGTAATCTTGGAGGCCGAGGTGAGGAGCATCCGGTTCCAATTCGTAAGACTGGTAAATCGCCCATGTTTTTAATTCAGGAAAGGTAGATATATCCTCGGGGAGCAAACCTTCTTCCAATCCAAATTCTTGTTTGGGAATGACAGAGTCGGATGCGAACACAGAAACCAAGTTTGATAAAAAGATTGCCGTAAGGAGAAGGATTCGTAGTTTCAATGGAAGCACCTAGTACAAGTATCGGATTGCGAGACAAGTCCCCCTTTGAAAATTATTCGCTCTTTAGAATTGATCCAAAACGAGTTTCGAAATGGCTCCTCTTTGACTCTCGGTAACTTTGATGGAATCCATGTAGGTCACCAGACTCTACTCCTTCGTACTGTAGAAAAGGCAAAGGAACTGGGAATTCCTTCGGTTGTAGTGACTTACTTTCCGAACCCATCTGTGGTTCTCGGTAAAAAGCCCAATTTTAAATATCTATCTTCGGAAAAGGAAAAAGAAGAACTCATCAGTGGGTTTGGGATCGACTATTTACTTGTTTTGGATTTTACCTTGGAACTTTCTAAAATGTCAGCAGAAGACTTTTTAGAAAAAATTATGATCCAAACTTTGAATGCCAAACATATTGTGATTGGTTATAATCATTTTTTTGGAGCCGAACGTCGTGGTGACTATACTCTTTTGGATTCTAATAAAGCTAAGTATGGTTATGCGGTTGAATTAAAAGAAGCAGTTCTCAAAAAAGAAAGCAAAATTTCATCTTCTCTCATTCGTGGGTTTTTGGAAAAAGGGGAAATGGAAGATGCCAAAATCCTTTTAGGAAGAAATTATCATATTACTGGGATTGTCAAACAAGGTGCCAAACGAGGAAGAACCATTGGATTTCCAACAGCAAATATCAATGTTCCAGAAGATAAACTTCTTCCCTCAATTGGCGTTTACGCTTGTTTTGCGAAGTTCGATGGGAAAGATCATAAAGGGATGGTGAATATTGGCCACAATCCTACCTTTGATGGTTTGGGACTTCATGTTGAAGTGAATATTTTTGATTTCGATGGTGATTTGTATGGGAAAGAAGTCGAATTAGAAATTGTTCATAGAATCCGAGAGGAAAAAAAGTTTAGTGGTTTGGAAGAATTGAAAGACCAGCTAACAAAAGATAAAACTACTGCTATTGAAATTTTAGATTTTCACTAAGTGGTATAATTTTCCTTTTCGTTTGATTTTTCCAATGATCTGTCCGTTTGTAGAGTCTTTTTCCAACAATCCTTCTAGAGAGGTTTTGGAAACTGCCCAATCTTCTTTCAGTTCATCAAAATAAAAACCGTATTCTTTTTTAGCACTGTCCTTCATTAAAATTACATTCTTTTGTTTTTTTTCACCTTCTTCCATCAAAACAAATCCAGGCCCAGGAAACAGGGGAACAGACTTATCTTTTATCCGTAATTGTTTTTTAAAGGCAGGGATATCTCTTAGGATACGATAACTCTTTTTAGGAATTAAAAAGTTTACACCTTCTAACACATAACAGATAAAAACCAGTTTTCCATTTAGATTTTTGGGAACTATCGGTGTTTGTTTTTTGTCAGAGATGCGGTTTGCAATCCGAGTGATTCGGTTTTTTAAGGCAGAATCTAAAAATTCAATTTTGTCTTCTGATTTGATTTTATCTAAAATATGAAAGAGTGAATCAAACTCTTTCTGCTTGTATTCGTTTCTGATTTGGAACTTATGAAGTTCTGTACTGAGGCGTCGACTTCTTTGTAAAAAATAGGGAGATTCGTTGGATTCGGAAAGTTGGATCAATTTTTCGGAATAACCTAAAATGTTTGTGAGGTGGTCTTTCGATTCTCTTTCGAGTTCTTCCAGACGAATCAATTCATTTTCCAATTTGATTTTGATCTGAAAGAACTCTTCTGCCCCCAATACTTTTTTGGTTGGTTTCATGGTGGTGTTTAGTTTGCAAACTTACGTTTTTTAATAGAAAGAATGATTCCCACAGCCGTCATTGCCATCACCAAATGCGATCCACCGTAACTCATAAATGTAAGTGGAACACCTGTTACTGGGAGAAGCCCAATCACAATCCCTACGTTGATGGCAATATGGAAAAATATCATAGCCACAATCCCCGCTGCAAGAAGTGATCCAAACCTGTCCTTACTTTCAAAACTAATTTGTAGGCCTCGGAGTGGGATTGACATCAAGAAAAACAAAAGAAGTACACTTCCAAAAAATCCTGTTTGTTCGGCCCAGGATGCAAAAATAAAGTCTGTTCCCGATTCGGGAACATGCGGAACACGTCCTTCTGTCATCTCTCCATGAAAAAGTCCTTTTCCAAAAACCTTTCCCGATCCAACAGCAGGTTTGGAGGCTCGGAGTTGGTATCCCGCACCTTGTTTGAATTGGTCAGGATTTAAAAAAGCAGTGAGACGAATGACTTGGTTTTCACGAAACGGAATGGATTTATGAACAGCAATGGCCGAGAGGATGGAAAGTCCTAAAATTCCAATCGTGATGTAGTAGTTTCTTAGATGTTTAGAACCACGTGCAATTCGGATAAAAATCATCACAAGACTAATCAGAGCCAGCGTTCCACCAAGACCAAACATAAAGGCTTCGTTCGAGAGAATTTTATATCCGACACTCGCATATTCATCTTTGACTATTTCTGCAGCTTCGCGAATCATCTGTAGATTTTTTGGATTTTCAATTCCAGGTAAGGTGAGACCAGAAACTTTTTTACCATCCAAAATCAGCCAAATTTTACCTTGGAGTTGGTTCACAAGCGAAACTAATTCTACTTTGTTATCTTTGCGAAGTAAATCGATGAGCGGTTGGATGAGCGTCAGTTGGGAATAAGCAAGATACATGGGAACCATGAGCGATATTCCACCGAAGGTAAGTAAAGATCCAACATGCAAAATATCAGCTCCACCTAAATACAACATGGTGAATAACATTGGTAAAAATGATACTGCAGTTCCAAAGTCTGGTTGTAAGATGATGAATAACATCGGCACCAAACAAATGATAAATGGTATGATGAGTACCGTAATTTTGTGCATTTCTTTTTCTTTCAAAACCAAATATTGACCGAGCAGGATCACTGTGGCTAGTTTTGAAAATTCAGATGCTTGGAGAGTGATGGGTCCAAGTTTTAACCAAGATCTTGCTCCGCGACCGGAAGGAAGGTATCCAATTCCTGGAATTAAAGTAAGGACAAGTAAAACAATAGAGAAGATATAAATGAAGAGGGCATAAGAACCTATCAGCTGATAGTTGATTCTCGACATAAACCACATAGAAATCAGTCCCACAAAAACAAAAGTGAATTGTTTATACCATCGACCTAGTCCGTCTGCAGTATTGGCTTCTTGGGTGTATAAAGTGAGAACTCCTGCCATTGCCACAAGGACAACAGAGATGATGAGAAAAAAATCGAGTTTTTCTGTATTGCGATCAGCCATTAAAATGCCTCTTGTTCTACTGGTGCTTCTTCTTCCATGGTTTTAGCACGTGATCTATCTGTTCTTGGGAAAGATCCTGGTGGAAAAGCCGCTTTAAATACTTCACGGGCCGCAGGAGCCGCAGAGGCCGCACCACCAACACCATATTCTACGAAAGCAGCAACTAATATCTGTTTTTCGGGAGGTGCATTGACCGGTGCATAACCAATGAACCAAGCGTGGTTGGATGAGGACGCGCCCCTCCTTCTGGTTTGTGCAGTTCCGGTTTTCCCTGCAATTTCTGGTAATGTTGGTGAGTTGAGAACACCAGATGCTGTTCCAGAATAACCTACTAAATACAATCCCTCTTTGAGGGCTTCCACAGTAGATTTTTTGAGAGGAATGTCTCGTAGAATTGTTGGTTCCGTTTTTTGGATGAGTGAGTTGTCAAGAGGGCTTCTAATTTCGGAAACCACATAAGGTTTGTAAATTTTTCCATTGTTGACAACAGCCATATAAAAGAGTGCCATCTCAATGGGAGTCACCGAGATAAAACCCTGTCCGATGGAAAGGTTTACTGTATCTCCATCAAACCATTTGTTTCCATAAGTTCTTTTTTTCCAATCAGAACTTGGAATAAACCCAGTTGCTTCTCCAGGAAGATCAATTCCTGATTTTTTATCTAATCCAAATAACCGAGAGTAGGCGAGAATAGGTTCCGCACCTAATTTATATCCCAATTGGTAAAAGTATACAGAGTTAGATTTTTCTAAAGCTTGCGCAAGATTGAGTTCGCCATGATTTTTTTTGTCCCAGTTATAAAACACTTGGTCTGGAACACCTTTGAAGGTTGACTTCAGAGTGAAATTGGCCGGACAAGAAAAAGTTTGTTTGGGATCAAAATTGATTTTATGTTCGCTTTCCATGGCCGCAAGACCCACAAGTGTTTTGAACGTAGATGCGGGTGGGAACCTGGATTGGATCGCTAAATTTAAAAAACCACCATTGTTTGTTACACGAGTGAAGTGGTTGGAACGATCTAATTTATTTTTTCCAGAAAGGATATTGGGATCGTAAGAAGGGTTGGAAGCCATCGCCAAAACTTCACCCGTTGTTGCTTTGATCGCAAGAACCGTTCCTCTAACACCTTTTAGCGCACGATAGGCGGCAATCTGCATATCACGATCGATAGTTAAAATTAAATTGTTTCCAGGGACAGAATGTTCGATGACACGTTCTTCTTCGATATTTCCTTCCGTGTTTCTTTTTTGGATACGAAATCCATCTTGGCCACGAAGGGTTGTGTCATAAAGAGATTCAATTCCACCTTTACCGATGAGTTGGTAGGTTTTAATTTCTTTTTCTTGTAGATCACTGGTTGTTGGTTTTCCCACATAACCAGTCACATGTGAAAGCGCAGGACCCATGTGGTAAACCCGTGCTGGTGAAGAAACTAAATACACATACCGATTGATATTATCCAAAACAAGGATTCTTTCTTGTTGTTCGCGTGAAATTCCCTCTAAAAGTACGAAGGGTTCTCTCGATCGGATTTTTTTGATCATCCGAGAGTCTTGAAGTTCTTTTTCGTAATAAACAATGGGGATCGAAAGGGCTTCACAGAATTTGTAAATAAAATCCTTCACCTTTCTTGGATCGTTCTTGAGTAAACTGGTATTCAGAATCACATCGAGAGATGCAGAGTTGGAAACCAATGGTTGGCTTGTTTCAGGAGTGAGAAAGTTTCGATCAAAAATATTCCCACGGTCTGCTGGAATGGACTCACTTCTTCGGACAAAACGTTCGGCCTTTAATGAGTTCTCACTTCCTTGAACAATTTGTAGATTGAACAATTGAAGGATATAAGCAGTGAGGGTGAATACCACCATTCCCGTAAAAAAATACAATCGTTTACGGAAACTTGTTTCTAATCGAAACTCCGATGCCGACTGGCTCATTGCCTTACCTCATCTGAATCCAATCGGAATGCCCAAGAGAATAAAAAGAATAACGCAGGCCCAATGAATGCATTGTACAAAGACACATACAAAAAGGAATAACTTTGGTTGGAATGAAAGAACATCAAAAATAATAAATAAGTGATGATCCTTGAAACAAGAGTGAATCCAAGTATATAAATGGTGATGGAAATATAATTCTCTGTATAAGAACTTCGCATCACTTTTCCAACAATGTATCCAATGATGGCATAAGAAAAGGAATGGAGACCAATTTTATAATAAACAATATTGTCTCCGCCAATTTCACCACCTAGCGCAGTATCGGTGAGTAGTCCGCCAAAAAATCCAAGCCATAGTCCATAAAGTGGGCCTTTTCTTAGGGCAAAAAAGACAACGAAGATCACCATAAAGTCAGGTCGGATTGCATTTCCTAATTCAAATACATTGGATCCATTCAAAAAATGGGAGAGTAATAATCCGATGATGATAAATAGTTTATCTAAAATCATGGTGCCACCTCCTTAGGCCCTTCTTGTGTGGAAGGAGTGGATGGGGTAGTCGGTGTAGAATCAGGTACATTTGTGTTCACGGATGGTTTTGTGTATTGAGGAGTTCCGAAAGTAGAAGGAAAGTTACCTTGTCTTTTCTCTTGTTCTTTTCCTTTTTTATTATAATCTTTTTCTTTAGGGAAATCAATTTCACCAAAATAAGGGCCATCAATTTGAATTGTTTTTTCGGCAGGCCATTCTTCTCGCCATTTTTCAGGTTGTTTCTTTAAAACAATTACATGTAAAAGTTTGTCAAACTCAACAAACGGACGTAAGATGGCAGTTTTAAAAGATCCGTTTCTTGGACCTTCTTCAATGATGGTTCCCACTGGAATTCCCGATGGAAAAACTCCTGATCCACCAGAACTAAATACAGCCTTCCCGATTTTGCTAAATCCTTCTGTAAACATTGTGCTCGCGGAGGTTGGTGGTGGATTTGGGCCCATAGGAAAATTGCCAATGGCTTTCGGATCAATCACAATCCCTGCATCAATATAATCTAACAAAACATCTGTTCCGCGACCACTGTTTCCGTTGAGAGAAGCCCAAAGGTTTGTTCCCGGAATGGAAACTCCCATTGAGAAGTTGGAGTTGATGATGGGTTGAACCACAGCTGATCCTTTGGAAACGGCGATGATTTTACCAACGAGTGCTTCTGTAAATTTACCTTTTTCGTCCAGAGATCGCGCTACAACTGGCATATAAGGTTTGATTCCTTCTTCGGAACCTTTGTTGATGATGATGGTTCTATAGATAGCATTCAAGCGAACACTTAACACTTCTGCTCTGACAGAAGGATAATCGATATGCAAAGGAAAGTTTAACTCTTGTCTGAGGATGGCATTTTCCGCCTTCAACCTTTCCACATCTTTAGAAAGCTGGCGGTATTCTTCCATAACGTTCAAACAAGAATCGCGCTCTTCTCTTACCCGCTCGAAGGATTCGAGTTTGTTATAACTACTTTTGATTAGGGATCCAAAAGAATCAAAGGACCCAGAAAAAAAGTCGCCTACACCCTGAAAGCTGGCAATCCCTCTTACCATGAAGTTGCCGTTCCAAATTAGGGAAGTAAAGGAAAACAGGAATACGAAGAGTAGGGAGAACAATTCGTCATTTTGATTGATGCGATTCCACTTCATGGACTTATGTCACATTAATTTTATTGGAAAGAATCTTTCAAGCGCGAATCGAATTTGGTCAATTTTTGAGATCAGTCCTGTCTGGGAGGAAATAAACTGAGGTTGGGGGCTCCCATCTTGCATCCCCCCGAATGGTTTGGAGTCCCTTGGGGTTTCGGAATACGGTAATCCGAATGTTTGCCGCTGCTTGTCGACCACTTCCTGGAAGCCCCAATTTCAGCCGGACTTCCCCAGCACCAGGATCAACCACTTGTGCGAAATAAGTTTTTGTTCCCAATTGGACAATGGCAAATTCGCGGAGGCTAAATATTGGCCTTGGGTCATTTGCCGTCCCCAAAAATTTCGAAACCAAGGAAAGGAAGGCCGGGAAATCTTTCTCATCTAAGGTAGATATATAACTCAATAAATGTTGGCGGAGGTATTCTTTTGCGTGATTGTGTGCGAGTAACACGCGGTGGCGTCTGTCCAGTTGAGAGTAGAAGGATTGGAGGAGGTTTCGTTCCTCTCTACTACAGCCTGCCCGGAATGCCAACCGGTCTAAACGTTTGCTATGCATTTGGATCAGTTCAAACCTATGTGTGAGGTAAACACTGACCCGAAAGGAAATGTAAAAGAAAAGAACGAGAAGGACAAGTTGTAACAGGGCAAATTCGGGATCACCCTTCCAAATCCAAACAGGTCTTTCTGGAAACATTTCTGATTAGACGGATAAGTTTGCATTTTTTGCTTTCTATGTGGAGAAGAGTTGATGTAACTTGGAGTTAGATGAGTGGCGAATTATAAATCATTTCTATATTTCTTGGAAATTAAATCAGTGAAAGAAGAAATCAACAAGTATCACCTTACGATCATCATAATCTATTCTATCGGATTTTCCATTGGAACTATATCGCATGCCATAGATATCACCAAAATGGGTTTTCTTGGTTATTCTTTCGCTCCCTTCTTACTCAATGTTTTTTGGACTTCTTTAGTTGTTCTGGATCCACTTGTGATTCTATTATTCTTTCTGCGATACCGATTTGCAATTCTACTTGCTGTCATCATTATGATTTTTGATATTTTCATTAACTTTGTTTATGGTTTACTTACTGAAAGTAATCCAATTTTACTAGGATTGATCACACAAATTCCGTTTGGATGTTTTGTATTTATGACAGCAAAACATTTATCTAAGTATCAATCGATTGAAGACCTGTTATATTCAAAATGAATGAGATGGAAAATTAGGATTAATGAATGTTAAATGCTAAATTCGATCATTTTCTTCTGTATTCTTCAAAACCAGAAGAAACATATCAGTTTCTGAAAGACCACCTACAGTTAACTTCTCTCACACCTCTAACAAACTATGGATCCTTTCAAAGTGGAATGTTTGCTTTCAAAAATGGAATTTTGGAAATTCTTTGGTACGAAGGTAAAACAAAAGAAGAGAGAGCGAATCTTCCGATCAATCAATTTGTTGGTTTTGCTTTACAATCCGATTTAGATATAATTAAAACAAAAGATGAGTTAGAAAGTTTAGGGATTAATACATCTGAACTCTTGGAACAAAAAGTTTATAATGAAAAGAATGAAGAGGTAATAATCTCAGAGATTGTGATGTTGGATCATTTTTTTGATGATTTCCAAACTTTTTTTATCGAATATAAAAATAATTATTTACGAAAGAGATTTGAAGAACTTTCCAAAGAGTCAGAATGGGAAATTGATTTTCTGATTATAGAAGTACTCAATCAAAAAGAAATTTCGAATCATTTTTTGCGTTTAGGTTTTAAGAAGGAAAATGATTTTGCATTTTCAGATTTAAATAATATCAAAATAAGAATTCAGGAAGTCACTTCCGAAAATTCCATTCCATCTTTTGTAGTAAAATCCAAGGATAAGAAAATAGATATTGTGAAGGTATTGGATTCTTGTTTTGCATAAAAATCCAATATTTCTATATGATGAAATACGAATTGTATATTCTAACTATTGAATATACACGAATTTCTTGGAGTTAGAATCTCGAATTCATTTTTGGTAGACTGACAATTTGCTAATAAACAAGTAGATTCTAGAAAGAAATTTAATCCTTATAAATAATCTTAATTTGATTAGAGCTAAATTTGTTGGTATTGAAAGAGTAAAATTTTATATATCTTACGCATGTGTCCTTATTGCTTGTACACGTAATAGTTCCTGACGAAAGTTGGTTCTGGCTAAATTTTCCCTCTTCAACGAAATAGGGGGTGTATTTCAGACCCTCTGAGAGATTACCTTCAACAAATTTTCCTTTAGAATACCATTCACCCATATCTGCAGTTTTGATCCCAGTTCCATTGGTACAATCGCCACTACAAAGATAACTTTTTTTATCCCAAATTCCTGTAATGACGGTCCCATCGGGAAACTTTCTTTTGCCCAAAGACCCAGCTAAAGCACTATCGTCATACCACTCGGCCTCTGTTATAGTTCCGTTTTTCCAAGTGTAGGTTCCCTTCCCATAGAATCTCGGAAATTTAAATTGATTCCAATCCCAAAATCCTTCATACACTTCACCTTCTTCACGAATTCTATAAGTTCCAGGGCTTTGTGGTCCATAGGTCATTTTACCGAATCCATGAGGTAGTAGACGATCAATTTCAAAATTAAAACCTGGTGGAACCGCTAATTGACCTTCGTAGATATCCTTATGTCCATCTCTTGAAATATATTTTCCTTTGTTGTTTGGGCATCCATCTTCGCTTATACATTTATAGGAGAGAGATCTGCAGGATGCTAAAAAGCTTATTAGTAAAACAAAAATAAATAATATTGATTTCATATTTAATTCCTTCGAAAAGCTAATATTAGGTGATTTATATATCATGTCTATCTTAAAAGAGCCATGATATTTGTATAACAATGGTAAGAGTAAAAATTTGGTGAAATCGTTTTTTTAAAGAGGGGAGATCAAAAATAGAATCTATTTCAAGTTTCTTGTTAGACAGCTAAGGTCAGTTGATCTTTACTTTGAATCCAAAGTTTTCCCCGCGCCAGCGATTGCAGCGGAAATCCTTTCCGGATGGTATTCCCCGTTTATTTCGGACAATAAATTAAGCACATCGCTTTTCATATAACTTTCTAAATACAATAGGAGA
>NZ_RQGQ01000012.1 GCF_004770265.1 Leptospira congkakensis | reverse complement strand
TGGTATTCCCCCAAATAATTGGACATTAAAATAAAGCCTTCGCGAAGGAGCAATATGAATCGCGAAAGAAGAGGCTATCCTTATGAGTTTAAAATTGAATCGGTAAAACGTTATCTAGAAAATGGAAGAAGAGCCAAATATACTGCAGACGAATTAGGTATACCTGAATCGACTCTTAGGGAATGGAGAGATAAATATATGACTGAAATCAAAAAAGAAACTAGTCCAGTTCCAGTTAAACAGGGGAAAAAAGAATTTGAGTCCATTCTTCAAGAAAAGGAGAAACGAATCCAGCAACTTGAAGAAGAGGTTCAGATATTAAAAAAGTCAATCGGCATTTTCACAAAGGACTCACGACAAAAATAGGAAAGTATCAGTTTATCAAAGATAACAAATCCTGTTTTAAAGTGGTGAAAATGTGCAAGGCGTTAGAAGTCTCAAAGAGTGGTTTTTATAATTGGAAAAATCGAAAGTTAAGTAGAAGAAAAGTATTTAATTTACTCTTACTTACTGAGATAAAACAAATTCATACGGAGTCATTTGAAATTTATGGAAGCCCCAAGATACATAAAATTCTGTTATCAAAGGGGTATCTATGTAACAAGAAACTAGTGGAACGTTTGATGAAAATAGCTAATTTACGTAGTAAAACTGTCAAAAAGTTTCATCCCACTACCACTAAGTCAAATCACGGTAAAAGTATATCGCCCAATTTATTAAAGAGGAATTTCACAAGCAAAATGCCTGGCTGTGTTTGGTGTTCAGACATTACCTATCTAGAAATTAATGGTAGATGGTTTTATCTAACAACTATTATAGATTTGTATAATAGGGAAATAGTTGGCTGGGATTTAAGTGAGAGCTTAGAAACAAATTCTTTAATTTCGTGTTTAGATAAAGCGGTTAAACTTCATAAACCAAAACGAAACTGTATTTTTCACTCTGATCGGGGAATTCAATATGCCTCGAAAGAATTCAGAATGAAATTGAATGACAATAAGATGAAGCAAAGTATGAGTAGGAAAGGTAATTGTTGGGACAACGCAGTTTCTGAGTCCTTTTTCAAAACGTTAAAGTCTGAATTCATTAGGCATGTTAAATTTAAAAGTATAGAAGAAGCAAAGAAGAATCTCTTCTTTTATATCGAAATATTCTACAATCGAAAAAGAATCCATTCTACTTTAGGCTTTACTTCTCCTATTGTATTTAGAAAGTTATATGAAAAGCGATGTGCTTAATTTATTGTCCGAAATAAACGGGGAATACCA
>NZ_RQGQ01000008.1 GCF_004770265.1 Leptospira congkakensis | reverse complement strand
TCTTTGATTTACTTTGCTTCGTCTGTTGAAGAATTCTGGTGGGACTTCCAGTTCCATTTTACCTACACTTTTTTACTCGTAAGGCATACTGCAACTAACAGCGTCTTAACGCTTCACTTCGGGACAGGCCCTCGTTCGGCCTACGGCAAATTTCCCGCTTCCCTAACGCCTACTGCGCAGGCTCAGGGCGGGAAACTTCGTTAACACTAATTCGTTATGCGAAAATTTCCGGGCGCCTTAATTTTATAAAGTTGCGAGCGTCCGTGCTCGCTAAAAAAAGCAAAAAAGGAGTTGTTACCAATTCGGGAACAAGGTTTACTTGATTTGTGAGGGTCATTTCAAGAAAGATTCTAAGGGATTTCTACTCAATCCCTAAATACTCTGACTCTAAAATCCCTATCGAAGTTTGGTTTAAAGACACTTCCAGAGCTAATTGGAAATCTCCTTCTGATATAAAGGAAAAATACAGAAATGCTAGTTTCCTTAAAGATAATAGGATCGTTTTCAATATACATGGAAACAAATACAGATTAATTGTGAAGGTTCATTACAATCTACAAACTGTTTTCATTAGATTTATAGGAACACACGAACAATATGATAAAATCAATGCCGAGGTGATTTAAATGAACATTAAACCTATTAAGAATCAAAAAGATCACTTAGAAGCGCTATCTGAGATTGAAAAACTTTGGGACGCTAAAAAAAATACACCCGAATACGATAAACTAGATGTACTAATTACTTTAGTTGATGCTTATGAAACCAAACACTACCCGATTGAAGATCCAGATCCAATTGAAGCTTTAAAATCTGTTATGGATGACATGAATATGAAAAGTGTTGATTTGGGAAATCTCATCGGTGGAAGAAGTCGTGCCACTGAAATCTTAAATCGAAAACGAAAGCTTACCTTAGAAATGATTAGAAAAATTAATCAAAACCTAGGAATTCCAACTGACATTCTTGTGAAAGAATATAAAGTCAAAACTGCTAAGACAGGAAGAAAAAGAACGCCGTCCGTGGCGTAATCCATACAACAAGCCCGAAAACTTCGCATAACAGCAACTAACCGCTTCACTTCGGGACTTACGCCCTCGTTCGGCCTACGGCAAATTTCCCGCTTCCCTAACGCCTACTGCGCAGGCTCAGGGCGGGAAACTTCGTTAACACTAATTCGTTATACGCAATAAATTTAAATTCGATTTAAAACTTGAAAAATTTAATTAAAAACTTAAAGAAAATTCTAAATTTAAAGAATTTAGCACTGCTCATTACCATGCTAATTCTCCTACTATTTTCTACATTAAATATTAAAATAAATACACTTTTCCTTATATTCATCACAGTATATATATTATTTTCATACTCAATGTATACCTTGATTTGGAAGAATGATATAAAATTACTTCTACTTTTATCTATTACAAATTACATTTTCATTTTAGTTACAATTATAAGTATTGCGATAACGCCTTTTGAAAATATCCTATTTTACTTTCTTGCACCTTCCTTGATAATCTTACAAAAGCAAGTCATAGATCGTGATCTTTTAATTAAAACTTTTTTATTTAAATTGGAAATTGTTTTCAGAATCATATATTCATCATTAATCTTCTCCCTATTTATTTTTTTATTATTCATAGAACATATCAAACTTACATTTGTAATAACTTTATATTTTTCCTTACCTTTCCTATTATATTTAATTTTCCTTTTTGTTTTTAAGAAAAAACGCAAAATTTTCAGTAAATACCTTCTCTCTTATTACAAAGTTTCTTTCCCAATTATTTCGATTTATTGGTTTACTCATTGTCTAATACTTTCACTACCAAAACCAGCCAATTAATTACAAATTTACTGCGTATAACAGCGACTAACCGCTTCGCTTCGGGACTTGCGCCCTCGCTCGGTCTACGACACATAGGCTTTTGTCACTCCTCTTGCCTACGCAAGCGTCGTGCCAATCCCTAACGTCCCATTCGGGACTCAGGGCCAGCCTACGTCGGTTAGTCTAGTTCGTTAGTTGCAATATGCTAAATTTCGATCTCGTCTGGTTTCTTTATTTTACTTTTTTATTTATACAGAATTCTGGATTAACAGTATATCTAACTCTTAACGCTTGTTGATCAAAGTCTCTCCTTGATCTACTTTGCTTCATTTGTTGAAGAATTCTGGTGGGACTTCCAATTCCATTTTACCTACACTTTTTTACTCGTAAGGCATACTGCAACTAACAGCGTCTTAACGCTTCACTTCGGGACTGGCCCTCGTTCGGCCTTCGGCAAATTTCCCGCTACCCTAACGCCTACTACGTAGGCTCAGGGCGGGAAACTTCGTTAATACTAGTTCGTTATGTGCAATTGCAGAAATTAATTAGATGAATGAATAAAAATTATAAAATAAATCTATGCTCCGTTATTTTAATAATGGCGGCCTTGCTTATTATTTGTAAAAATTCAGATAGTGATAATAAGCCAATTGAAGAATATGTAAAATGCTCTGATCTAAATGAAATGGGCAAACGATTAAATTCTTCTAATTTTAAGACTGATTTAGAAAATAAAAATGTCGAGGAAATAAATTACGCTAAAAAATCCATAAAACTAATTCAAAACCAATTGAATGTTCTTTTTAGTTCTATTTACAATAGAAATCAATTGAATAAAAAATCGTTAAAAAGAGTTATCACGTCTATCGATTCAATCAGATTTATTTTAATGATTTCAAAATCAGGTGAAATAGTTGATCAAAAATTAATTTGTAGTAATTTTCCTCTTTCATTAACCGTAGAGATTAGAAATGCAATATTCAACTTAAAATTTGATAAACTCCCAAAGAATACAAACAAAGAATCAATTATTTATCAAATCGATGTATTCCCTACAGATTATGGTTTGAGATCTTACTTATTTTAAGAAAACAGATTTCAGGAATATTTAAATTTCATATTTACTAAAATAAGATTACTAGATAATCTGCAACTGCACATAACAGCGACTAACCGCTTCGCTTCGGGACTTGCGCCCTCGCTCGGTCTACGACACATAGGCTTTTGTCACTCCTCTTGCTTCCGCAAGCGTCGTGCCAATCCCTAACGTCCCATTCGGGACTCAGGGCCAGCCTACGTCGGTTAGTCTAGTTCGTTATACGCAATGGCGAAAAACTGAATCAATAAGATAGAATTTAATTAAAATTAAAAAATATGGAAAAAATCAATATTTCAAACTCATTAATTGAGGTAACAAATTCATACTTAAATCTTCTATCAAAATATAAAAATGCCACAGATTCACTCAGTGAAAATCTAAATAAACTATATAGCATTTGCATTTATAGTGAAATTAAAGAAATAATAGATATTAAATATGATCAAAACACTGATTGGAAAAAATTTCTAATAATTTCTAAAAATGAATCAGGCGAAATATCAAGATCAATGATTCTGAATTCTATTTCCTTTAATGTAAAAAATAATGAACCGGAAATAAACTTAACGAATATTCATGGACAAAGTTTTAACATTAAAAATTATTCGCTATTCTTAGCATGCACTCAAACAAAAAATATTTTTCTTAATTCTAAAAACCTGGAATTGTTAAAGAATTACTTACCTATTAGAAAATTATTTTCTAACCAAAACACTTTAATAGAATGGCCTAGAAAAGAAAATCTAAGAAACCAAATTTTAAATTATATTGCTCTGGGATTGCCTGAAACAGATATTTTTAATGAAAAAGAAATTAACGAATATCTTTCATTTTACTACCATGACTATGCACTCTTAAGAAGATATTTGATTGATCTTAAATACTTAAACCGTAATCAAGATGGAAGTAAATACTTTCGCCAAAGCGTATAACAACGGCGAATCGCTTCGCTTCGGCACTTGCGGCCTCGCTCGGTCTGCGACACATAGGCTTCTGGCACTCCTCTTGCTTACGCAAGCGTCGTTCCAGTCCCTAACGTCCCATTCGGGACTCAGGGTCAGCCTACGTCGATTAGCCTAGTTCGTTATGCGACATTTATTAATTGTATGCCTCAGGACATGGGTAACACTTTTGTAGCAAGACATAGGTAACACTTTCAAGTTACTCATCCCTTTAG
>NZ_RQGQ01000007.1 GCF_004770265.1 Leptospira congkakensis | reverse complement strand
AGTTCTTTCTTATTGTTAATATATTCTCGAACGGCACACTGCAACTAACAGCGTCTTAACGCTTCACTTCGGCACAAGGCCTCGTTCGGCCTTCGGCAAATTTCCCGTTCTCCCTAACGCCTACTGCGCAGGCTCAGGGCGGGAAACTTCGTTAACACTAGTTCGTTATGCGCAAGTCCCTAAAATTTGAAAAAAATACAAATGAAAAACAAAATATCCTTTATAGTCATTCTACTCCTCCCGTTAGCTTTAAACTCGGAAAAATTAATATTCGGGGAGAACTCCATAAGTTCAAACGAAATGATCTTACAATTGGAAAATTCAAAAGCTTTATATTTTCTAAATGGTGAAGGAGATGGTTGCGATGGTTTTACAGCTAGTTTTACATATTCAGAAAATATTTATAATTTCTTTAATGTTAACTCAAATTGTAAAAACAAAAAATTAAAAGATTTCAAATGTTTTACTAAAATTGATGAAGAATCGATCAAATATCAAGAATATTTACTTTGTGATAACAAACTAGTTTTATACAATAAAAGTAAAAAGGTAAATGAAGGATTAATTAAAAATTTCAAAGGAATTCAAGTTATTACTCAAGGTTTAAAAAATGCTACAGTTACTTCTAATCTAAAAATGAGAGAAAAACCTTCGAAAGATTCAAAATCATTTGAATGCTTTTTTAGTCACTTGGATGATGAAAGTATAAGTAATAAGGAAATTTCGTTTATACCAAAAAATTACACAATTACGGTTATTGCTAAAACAAAAAATGAGGATTATATTGGTGATAAGAAAAATTTCTGGTATTTGATTTTTCCTATCTCTGATTCATATAATGGATGTTTATTAAAAAATTCTGACCAAAAAGAAGGTTGGGTTTTTGGAGAATACATCAAATTGGATAACTAGGGACCAGCGCATAACAGCGTCTTCCCGCTACGTTTCGGCACAAGGCCTCACTCGGCCTGCGGCAAATTCCCTTCCGGCACGCTTCTTGCCCAGCAAGAAGTCGCGCCGACGCCAACACCTCCTACGGAGGCTCGGCTACAGGGAACTTCGGGAACACTAGTTCGTTATACGCCATTATGTAAAATCAACAAGAGTTTAAGAATAAAATGGAAATTATTTATCCAATTAAAATAGAATACGATAAAAACATAAAAGGCGCCAGCAGAATCTTTAAATCAATGGCGATGTCAATAGATTCATTCGCTAATTATGACAAGTATGTTAGCAATCTTATTTTTCATGATTTAGAGATTGAACAATATCTTGAAGAAATCCAAATTTCTTCTTTGAAAAGCTTTATAAGAGCTTTCTTTATGGAATCAAAAAATTCTAAATTAAGTTCATCAAAAATAGAAAACGAACAATTAAATCAATATTTAACAGAAGTCCATACTCATGCAGCAAACACTCTAAACGAAAGTAAAGAAATTAATAGTTCCAAAACAATTAATGAATTAGCAAAAAATATTGAAAGATCTGCAGAAAATGCAGGTTTAAAAAACGGAAATTTATATATACCGCCAGTAGCAAATGATATAATACCTATGCTAATAGAATTAAATCAAGCTATTAATAGTCTCGATGTTCACGATCGTTTTTATATTGGTAACGATACGCAAATATTAGTCGATAAAGATAGAATTATATCTAAAGAGTTAATTCGAAAAGATATGACGGTTAGAACTATCGAAAACGAGCAAAGCAATGTTTATCCTCTAAAAAAACCAGATCTCCTCGGGATATCTATGTGGGAATTCCAAGACAAAAAACATATAATCAATGTAAAAATAATGGATGAAGAGTGGCTTTTGAAAGTTCAATCCGGAGCAATTCCAATTATAGCAGGCACTCGCGTAAGAGCCAGATTTAAGTATATTACTCACTTAGACGAAAAAGACAGACCGCTTTCAAATGAAATCTATTTAATGAAATTCGAAGAATTTATACCAAGAAATGGAGAAAATGAAGAATTATATGGAAGATAAAGATTCAGATAAATTTGTAACTATTCCAATAATTGTTTCAGAAGTAATTTTTTTACTTCTACCTCTTTTTGTCCTAATAATTCTTGATCTTACATCTGAAAATTTCATTTCTGTTATCACATCTAGAGATTTAGGATTAGTTTCAATTGTTTGTTGGGGACAAGGCTTAGTAAAAACTGTATCAGGTTTAATCAAATCCAGTGATACTAAAAACTGGATGAATGTGTCATTGTATGTTTCTATTGTAATAGCCTTGGGAATTACACCTTCCTTAATATTTTATAGTAAAATTCATATAAATAGATACGTTGACAATTCAATTTATTGGGTACAGGGAATCTCTTTCATACTTTCATTTATTCATTATTGCACTGTAGGCCTATTTGCAAACGATTTACTCAATAGTAATAATACATAACGTCGTATAACAGCGCGGAAACGCTGCGCTTCGGCACTTACGGCCTCGCTTGGGCTGTGCCACATTCCCCTCCTGGCACTCGCTTGCATCCGCAAGCTACGTGACCAGTCCCTAACGTCCCGTTGGGACTCAGGGTCGGGGAACGTCGTCTCCGCTAATTCGTTAGTTGCAATATGCTAAATTTCGTTCTCGTCATGTTTCTTTATTTTACTTTTTTATTTATACGGAAGTCTGGACTAACAGTATATCTAACTCTTAACGCTTGTTGATTAAAGTCTTTCTTTGATTTACTTTGCTTCGTCTGTTGAAGAATTCTGGTGGGACTTCCAGTTCCATTTTATCTACACTTTTTTACTCGCAAGGCATACTGCAACTAACAGCGTCTTAACGCTTCACTTCGGGACAGGCCCTCGTTCGGCCTTCGGCAAATTTCCCGCTACCCTAACGCCTACTACGCAGGCTCAGGGCGGGAAACTTCGTTAACACTAGTTCGTTATGCGACATTTAAAATATTTTCCAAGAGGATGTTTAAACATATGTTAGCTATAAAAAGAAAAATTATCTCTCCACTCATTTTCTTTATATTTATTATTAATTGTAGGGATTTAAATCGATTACCAAATTTTTTAACTTTTAGTAGAGAATCTAATAAATATACAAGCATTGTTGATCCTAGTTTAAGAAAATATTTAATTTCCACAAATGATTTATGGATATCTATAGATGAAAATGACATGGAATTAAAAAATTTCGAAAATAATAATTTTAAAGATACAAAATATTTACTTCGAAAAGGCGAGCTTTTTGAAATTATAGGAGGATACCCATCAATTGATAATGTAGAAATGTATTTAATCTACCAACCATCGGCTATTCACTGGGTGTCCGCAAAAACTAAAAAACAAATAGCTATGGATAATGCCCATATCAAACTATCTTATTTAGAACAATTTGATTTTACTTATTCGAAAGTACTTGCTGCCAAGTATGGCGGTATACTTATCTATGAAAAACCTGATTTTAAGTCGACAGTTCTATTTAAAGTAAATGAATACGAAAATAATTGGTTGTGGAAGATAAAACCTGAATTTAAAAACGAAAATCCTATATATTTTCTTTCGGCAACAGAAACAAAGGATAGAAAATTCAATAAACTGGGTAACTGGATTAACATATCTTACAAAAATGTAAACGGTTTCGTTTTTTCTAGCGACGTTATACCTATAGCTGAGCATTGTTCTAAAATTCCAATAATTAACAAATCGAATAAGCTTCCAAAAAAAGAATCGCTCATTAATAGTTATGGAGATAACATTTTATATAGATATGGTTTAGGAGATAATTTATGGGGTATTTTAATTAAAGAAGATAAATTCTATTCTTATGCATTAACCAAGACTGCTTACTACTGTGGAGAACGCAGAAATTTCCACGTGGTAAAGATAATTGATATTAAAACTTTTCTATCTCCTACACCAGTGGAATTTAACGCAACCCAAGTTGGAGGAGGCATATTCTGTAAAAATAAAGAGCATA
This sequence comes from Leptospira congkakensis, assembly GCF_004770265.1. Classification (NCBI taxonomy): domain Bacteria; kingdom Pseudomonadati; phylum Spirochaetota; class Leptospiria; order Leptospirales; family Leptospiraceae; genus Leptospira; species Leptospira congkakensis. Next base: position 4,657 of record NZ_RQGQ01000007.1, on the reverse strand, counting down.
TTGGTACAGATATGTTTATTATTTACAATGAACAAATTGCGAAAAACAATATAAAAAACACATTCTCTATCGACGCTAATACTCAGAGAATTTTTGAATTAAATTCGGCAAAGACAACTTGCGAGGATATTTGTGATAAAAACGATTGCGATTAAACGTCGCATAACAGCGACTAACCGCTTCGCTTCGGGACTTGCGCCCTCGCTCGGTCTCCGACACATAGGCTTCTGGCACTCCTCTTGCTTACGCAAGCGTCGTTCCAGTCCCTAACGTCCCGTTACCGGGACTCAGGGCCAGCCTACGTCGGTTAGTCTAGTTCGTTATGCGAAAGAGACCAAACTAGCTAAAACATAGAACATGGAATTAAAATGACAATCACAGAAACTATCGAATTTTTGGAAACTTTCGAAAGAGAAGCGATAAACTCCTCAGAATTTTCTCAGGTGAGAACCCTTATCTCAGATATTCTACATATTCGGGGGCAAATTGAAGAAAGTTTAGTAAGTCGGCAAAATTACTCAGTTAATTATGATTCTTACAGACATTCCGTAAATAATGCAATTGATACTGCCATGAAAACGTTTTCTCCATCAAAAGCTGGACAACGATTGGCTTACTCACGTCAATTGGTGGTTACAGACCTTTCAGAAAATATTAAAGAAAGTACATCAATATATATTGATACTCTAGAAAAATTTTTAAATCAAATAGAAGCAAAAAAGTTAGCAGGAGCAAACAATTTACCAGAAATCTATCAAACATGTTACGATATAAAAAAATCTGAAACAACATTATTATCTTACTTATCTGGCTTACGAGATTCAATTAGCTTGATAAATAATTTCTCACTTAAGACAGATGAAATAGCTTCTACATTTAACTTTGAATCTAATTCTGAATCTCTACAACTTCACATTGAAACCTGTAATATGCTAATAGTAATTTATCAAAACTTATGTGAAATAGCCAGAATATCATTAATTGAATATCCACTTCAATTAAAAAGTCATTATTCAGGATCAGATCATCTATCTTTATCAGGCCATCCAGCTACAATCGAAATTCTTGGTAAACTATTGCTAAATGCAGGCAATTATTTTTCCGAAAATTATACTAATTCTGGCGAATTTCAAAAGCTAAGCAGGCAATTCGAAGAAACAGATAAACAATTAAAAATAACACAATTGCTTGCAGAAAATAATATAGATGTCTCAGAAACACAAGAAATTCTCAAAAAGAACTTACATTTTATTGCAGCTGCTCTAAATGAAAATCTTCGCAATCAATATAAGATCAGCGTAAACGAATCTACAATCCAGCTTTATCCTGAAAAAAGACTAATGATTACCTATGAACCTAAAAAAATCCTAGGCACTTTGTTTGACGAAACTGTATAAAATGGTCTCCTTCGCATAACAGCAACTAACCGCTTCGCTTCGGGACTGGCGCCCTCGCTCGGTCTACGACACATAGTCCTCCGTCACGTTTCTTGCTTCGCAAGAAATCGCGCCGACGCTAACGCCTCCTCCGGAGGCTCAGCTACGGACTACGTCGGTTAGTCTAGTTCGTTAGTTGCAATATGCTAAATTTCGTTCTCGTCTGGTTTCTTTATTTTATTTTTTATTTATACGGAATTCTAGATCAATAGTATATTAAACTCTTAACGCTTGTTGATTAAAGTCTATCTTTGATTTACTTTGCTTCGTCTGTTGAAGAATTCTGGTGGGACTTCCAGTTCCATTTTACCTACACTTTTTTACTCGTAAGGCACACTGCAACTAACAGCGTCTTAACGCTTCACTTCGGGACTAGCCCTCGTTCGGCCTTCGGCAAATTTCCCGCTGACCCTAACGCCTACTACGCAGGCTCAGGGCGGGAAACTTCGTTAACACTAGTTCGTTATATGCAATTCAGCAAAATAAATTAAGAATATGAATAGAAAATTAGAAAAACTTAAAGAAACACAAGAAAAAGCAAATGAACTTTTTGATATAATTGAAAAAGAAAATGTAATACGACCAAACATTTCCGAAAGACAATTGAGTTCAGAAATCTATGAAATAGCAAAAGATAGACTCGGTATTACAAAATATTGGCATAAAAAAATTGTAAGAACTGGAATAAATACAATCTTTCCTTACGATGAAAATCCAAATACTTTAATTATTAATGAAGATGATATACTTTGGATTGATTTTGGACCTATATTCGAAAACTATGAAGCAGATTTCGGAAGGACATATATTCTAGGAAATAATCTAGAAAAATTAAACATAAAATCTACAGTCGAAAAGGCTTGGTATGCTGCCAGAGATTTTTATTTAAGTAAACCTTCCATTACAGGATTGGAATTATTTAATTTTCTCGAAGAATTTGCTCTCAATAATGGTTATATTTTTGGAAATAATATTGCAGGACATCTTATCGATGAATTTTCACATTACAAGATTCATAAATCTAGTCCTCAAAACTATATCTGCAAAGAAAACTTAACTAATTTAAAATCCTCTTTTGATAATTTACCTAGATTTTGGATACTAGAAGTTCATTTTATTAATCAAAAAAAAGAATTCGGAAGTTTTTTTGAACAACTACTTATATAAGCTGAACTGCATATAACAGCAACTAACCGCTTCGCTTCGGGACTTACGCCCTCGCTCGGTCTCCGACACATAGGCTTTTGTCACTCCTCTTGCTTGCGCAAGCGTCGTGCCAATCCCTAACGTCCCGTTCGGGACTCAGGGCCAGCCTACGTCGGTTAGTCTAGTTCGTTATGTGCAATGCAAAGAATTTAAAATTAAAAAAGGACAATAAAAATGAGATTAGCAGGACTAATTGTAAAAAATTATAAAATCATTGGAGACACTCCTTATGAGATAAAAATTGATGAAATCGTAGTATTAATAGGACAAAATAACGCTGGCAAATCGACAATGCTCGATGCATATGAGTCATTTGCTTCTTCTGGAAAAGAACTTTCAAAAACATATTTCCATAATGAAGATGTGTCAAAGCCGATAGAAATTACTGGAATCTTCGATTCAATAACAGCAGAAGACGAGGACACCATCGGTAAAAAATGGAAATATAATGATTCAGATTATGGCGAATGTATAAAATTACGGTGGATATGGACATCACCCGAAAAAAAAGCAACAAAACAATCATTTAATCCTGAGACAGATAGTTTTGAAGATGGTGGAATGGGTGGCTGGGATACACTCATACAAAGTAGAATCCCGCAACCAATTAGAATAAAACCTACAGAGTCAGTCGAAACTACTCAAACAAAAATTGTAACTCTATTGAAGACAATTGTTAAAGATAGATTAAAAGCCGATTCAAGTAAGACAAAAGCAGCAATTGATGAAATTGAAAAATTAGCTCAAACTATTTTTTCTGAATCTAAGACTGCCTTCGATGATATAGCAAATAAAATCACAAAAAATGTTTCAACCATATTTCCAGGAACAAAAATAGAATTAATTCCCCAATCAAAAGATGCAATAGATGAAAAAATTGTCGGTGCTGAATCATTTTTAAAAGTAGGAACCGAAGGTACTTACAATAGTCCATTAATGCAACAAGGTACTGGAATACAGCGAGCGTTATTATGGTCAGCACTTTCAGTGATGTCCGATGTTGGCGATGGAAAAAAGAAAACAAAACAAACTGGAGAAGCAACTAAAATTCTATTAATAGATGAACCAGAGGCATTTCTGCATCCCCCAACAATCCGTGAAACTAGAGAATCTTTATATGATTTTGCATTGCAAAACCCTGATTGGCAAGTATTAGCCACAACTCATTCTCCAGTTTTTATTGATTTATCTAAAGATCACACAACAATTATTAGAGTCGATGCAAACTCTTCTACTCAACGATATGTCTCGACTGACAAAATATCATTCGAAGTAGATGAGCGAACAAGATTACAAATGATTCGCGCCTCGAATCCAATGGTTAATGAATTCTTTTTTTATGAAAATATAATATTAGTAGAGGGACCTACCGAACAAATTGCAATTCAACATATAGCAAAAGAAATTGGCTTAAATATTCATGTAATCAACTGTTTAGGAAAAGCAAATATTACTTTGTTTTCACGAATACTAAACCAATTCAAAGTACCTTATATTGTAATTCATGACTCTGACACTCCAAAAATTAAACGCAAAGGAAAACATATACAAGCAGCTATGTGGACGATCAATGAGCGAATTCGTCAATCTATTGATTTCTCCCTTGATTCAAATTTGTATGTTCAAGTCCCAAATTTTGAAGGCGAATTTTTAAATGAAGAATTATCAAATGGAAAAGTAGACAGAGTTATTGAACTTCTTTCCGATAAAACAAGCGCTGAATATAAGCTGTTATTGGATCAATATACCAAAATATTAAAGAGAGAACCATTAGTCTTTCAAAATTCCGAAACCAAATTCAATGAAAAAATTGCAAATTACAAAATAAAGAATAAATTAGAAACTAACCCACTATGGAATTAGATTACATTTAACCTTTGCACTGCACATAACAGCGACTAACCGCTTCACTTCGGGACTTACGCCCTCGTTCGGTCTGCGACACATAGGCTTTTGTCACTCCTCTTGCTTGCGCAAGCGTCGTGCCAATCCCTAACGTCCCCTTCCGGGACTCA
>NZ_RQGQ01000006.1 GCF_004770265.1 Leptospira congkakensis | reverse complement strand
TTGTATGCCTCAGGACATGGGTAACACTTTTGTAGCAAGACATAGGTAACACTTTCAAGTTACTCATCCCTTTAGAACACCTTTACAGGAGGGCTATAGGGATGCCTTGGAAGGAGAATCAGGTCGTGGATTTAAGATTAGAATTCGTTATGGCGAGCTTTGAGAAAGGTATTAACTTCACTCAGCTCTGTACAGAATATGGCATCTCTACTAAGTGTGGATACAAATGGAAAGAAAGGTTTTTAACTGAGGGAAGAGCGGGACTTCTAGATAAAAAGAGAACTCCAAAGAACTCCCCCAAGAAGATTCCTGAGGATGTCGTTCTTGAGCTCATTAAGCTCAAAAACCAAAAGAAGTTTTGGGGATCTAAGAAGATCCTAGAACTATACAAGAGAAAGTTTCCGGATGTTAAACCTCCGGACAAATCTACTCTTGATCGTATCTTCCAAAAAGCTGGACTTACTTTACCCAAGAAAAGGAAGAGAGTCAAACATTTCGGAGAAAGAATTTCTCTACCGGAAAAATCTACTCAACCTAACCACATTTGGACTGTTGACTTCAAAGGTTGGTGGTATACTGCTGATTCAGAAAAAGTAAATCCGCTAACGATCAGAGATGATTACTCAAAATACATTCTATCTATAAAGACTCTCTCCAAAGGAGATATACCTTCTGTAAAAGCCGAATTTATTCGGTTATTTAAGATATACGGGCTCCCTCAGATCATTAGGTCTGACAACGGTCCTCCTTTCGCTTCTATGCAATCTCTACTCGGACTCACTAAGCTTTCTGTTTGGTGGCTCTCTCTTGGGATTAAGCTAGATCGAATCGAGCCTGGAAAACCTTACCAGAATGGAGCTCATGAAAGAATGCATAAGGACATGGCTCGAGAACTTCAACATGAGATTGTAGGTAACATTACACTTCATCAGAAGTTATTTGATAAATGGAGAATCGAATTTAACAGAGAGAGACCACACGAATCTCTTAACATGAAAACTCCAGAACAAGTCTATGTGAAGTCAGAAAGGCAATTTGATCCTAATGCTGATCTCTTACTCGCGTATCCTTTTGGGTTCAAGCAGAGACATGTTAACGACAGAGGTTATATCAACTGGCTTGGACATCTCATTTTGATCGGAAATCCATTCAATGGATTCAATGTTGGTATTAAAAAAGAGAAGGATACCTACTCTATCTGGTTCGCTAATTACAAATTAGGTGTTATAGATAACGATTTCTTCTTGCTTATTTCTGATCCTGATTCATACAAAGTTCATAAGCCAAGAAAGGTTACTAAAAAGCGTTACCATTCTCATGCCGCTTAATCATTACCCATCTCTTGAAGTCATACC
>NZ_RQGQ01000005.1 GCF_004770265.1 Leptospira congkakensis | reverse complement strand
TCCAGTTCTTTCTTATTGTTAATATATTCTCGAACGGCACACTGCAACTAACAGCGTCTTAACGCTTCACTTCGGCACTCACGGCCTCGTTCGGCCTTCGGCAAATTTCCCGCTACCCTAACGCCTACTGCGCAGGCTCAGGGCGGGAAACTTCGTTAACACTAATTCGTTATACGACATAGCCTAAAAATCGATTGGGAATATCAAAATTAATCAGTATAAAGCATTCAAGAGAAGAAAATCAACGGTTTAGATTTATTCCCAAAACCAACTTTTTGTAAAATTTAATTAGTCTCGTAATTCAAAAAAATACCATTTTTTTGATTGAAATTGATTATACAATGTTATAACATTGTTAATACAGGCTCAATATGTTAAAAAAACTTGTGCAACACGGAAACAGCTCCGCTTTAGTTATCGAGAAACCTATTCTTGAACTACTAAAAATTGACCAAAACTCTACTCTAGAAGTTACTACTGACGGGAAATCATTGATCATCAAACCTATAGAAAAAAGTATTTCTAAATCTCTTGAAAAGATTAATAAAGCTCACGGTAAAACACTAAAAAAACTAGCTCAATAATGCTCGATGAAACTATCTTCCTCTCTATTGAGGATGTAATTCTCATACATAAAGATCAAATTGAATTGTATGGCGGAGCAGCTGATATCCGAGATCATGGACTCTTAGAATCGGCAATTAACCAACCAATGACTACTTTTGATGGTATAAGTTTACATCCTTCTGTATTTGATAAAGCTGCCGCATATTTATTTTATCTATGTAAAAATCATCCTTTTTTAGATGGAAACAAAAGAGTGGCCTTAGCTTCTTCACTCGTCTTTTTAGATATTAATGGATATGATATCCTTGATCCAAATGAAACTTTGTATGACTTCGTCATTGGAGTTGCAGAAGGAAAATTTAAATTAGAAGAGATTAAGAAAACTTTAGAATCTCTAGCACAGCTTAATATCTAACAATAGGCTACGTCGTATAACAGCGACTAACCGCTTCACTTCGGGACTTACGCCCTCGTTCGGTCTCCGACACATAGGCTTTTGGCACTCCTCTTGCTTACGCAAGCCTCGTGCCAATCCCTAACGTCCCGTCCGGGACTCAGGGCCAGCCTACGTCGGTTAGTCTAGTTCGTTATGCGCAATTTTAAAAATAGGATTGAATATGAAAAATCTGATAATCACGCTTGCTTTGCTTACAACATTAACTTGTTATTCAAAAATTTCCAATAATATCGTAATTGTTACTTCAAAAAATGGTGTATCCTTAAAAGCTGCTCCAGGAAATTCAGAAAAGACTATTACGAATATTTCAGAAGGTACTCACTTCAGAAAAATTCAAAATTCAGAAATTCAAATTGCAAATAGTGAAGAATGGATTGAAGTAACAAATGAAAACTATAATGGATATTTATTAAGTTCCCAAGTTAGCAGCTTAAAAATAATTCCTCAAACAAAAATTATTCCAGAAACACACTACAAAACTACGTGCACAAAAAATAACTATTCCATTACAAAATTGCCCACTTTTAATAATGTTACGAAAAATACACTCAAAAAATCAACAAATCACAATTCAAACATTACTATTTCTGAGAGATTAAATATTAAAAAAGAGCAAATTGTAACTTTCGATTTAGATCAAATTTACTCAAAAAATATTCCAGAGAAGCTGAAATTCATACCAGAAATAAAAAACTTCTTAGCAATTACCGAAATAACGGAAGCTAGGGAATATGAAAGAAAAGTAAATTTATTATACTTAAATTTAAATAGTAATATCTATTCCATTAACCTAAAACATCTAATTATAGAAAACGAATGTGAATCTTATGATGCATATAAGTTCTATGAAGAAGATCTTCCATTTATAGATTACTCTCTAATTGTTAGCGAATCTCCTTCTGGCTTAGACATAAGGTATCAAAAATTTAAATGCTCATATAAAGAAAGCCGAGATTTCCTTTCAACGGAAATTTTGGAATCTACATTAACGAAAGTCTCCATTGATGAATTCAATTTGATCCTAACAGAATATTGCTTTGAAGGAAATTTTCCTGATATAAATAGGGATAAAACAGAAAAAAGCAAGAGTATATTTGACAATTCTTATAAAGATTACTTTTTATAGTTAAAACTGCGCATAACAGCGACTAACCGCTTCGCTTCGGGACTTACGCCCTCGCTCGGTCTCCGACACATAGGCTTCTGGCACTCCCCTTGCCTGCGCAAGTGTCGTGACCAGTCCCTAACGTCCCTTTCCGGGACTCAGGGTCAGCCTACGTCGGTTAGTCTAGTTCGTTATTCGCAATGTGGTAAAATATTATTCATTAATATTAAAAATAAATTCTACGTAATTACTTGATAGATAAAATAGATCCACTTTTTAATAGTATGAGAAAAAAAAATTCTCTGATATATTCATAAAAGAATTACACGGACTATTCATAAATTCAACTTTGAAAGAACCTTAATCCATTCGTTTCAATTAAGTATGAAACTTATCAACCCTCTCAAATTTAAATCGAACTATCTAAAAAAAATAAAAGAATACTTCATTGCAATATTATTTGCTTTCCTATTATTAGGTTTCAGTTTTTTAGCAGTAAATTTCGTCTTTACTTGTTTTAAGGGTGAAATATTGTATGGAAGCCAAACAGAACAATACGGTCATATGCTACTTACTATATTTTTAGCATTCTCTTACTTACCTATTCTACTACTATGGATTTATAAACGAACGCGTGATTTAATCAATTTCAAAATAATCCTTACAGTAGTATCTATTGGCATATTAAATCCATATACATTATTCATATTTATTGGATGCCATTTGTACAGAGAATGTTTGTAGTCGACATGACTATACTCTTTCTTTATTTACCATATCCTGAGATATAATCATATTTAATTGAAAAAGAATTAATCTTAATAAATACCACACTGCGAATAACAGCGACTAACCGCTTCACTTCGGGACTTACGCCCTCGTTCGGTCTACGACACATAGGCTTTTGTCACTCCTCTTGCTTGCGCAAGCGTCGTGCCAATCCCTAACGTCCCTTTCAGGGACTCAGGGCCAGCCTACGTCGGTTAGTCTAGTTCGTTAGTTGCAATATGCTAAATTTCGTTCTCGTCACGTTTCTTTATTTTACCTTTTTATTTATACGAAATTCTGGATTAACAGTATATCTAACTCTTAACGCTTGTTGAACAAAGTCTCTCGTTGATTTACTTTGCTTCGTCTGTTGAAGAATTCTGGTGGGACTTCCAGTTCCATTTTACATACACTTTTTTACTCGTAAGGCATACTGCAACTAACAGCGTCTTAACGCTTCACTTCGGGACTGGCCCTCGTTCGGCCTTCGGCAAATTTCCCGCTACCCTAACGCCTTCTCCGAAGGCTCAGGGCGGGAAACTTCGTTAACACTAGTTCGTTATGCGAAATCGTTTTCAAAATTAAATATTATTTAATAACATTTGATACAAAATATTTTCTTATTGCTTTTCTTTAATAATATCATATAAAACTGCCGTGAACAAAAATCTTAAATATACAATCGCCCTCGCTATCTTCTTCCTTTTACCTTTCGTAAATTGTGCTTCGGTACAAGTTAACAGCTCTTCTGATAACGAATTAAAAACTGCTCAATTCACTACCCTTAACAAAAAAGAAACTTTCTGGTATGGATGGGGAAAAAAATCCTATTCTATTAAAAAAGAATTTCAGAACAAAATTACTTACCTTTCGATTAAAATTAAGGTCAAAAACAACAGCAAGGAACCTATTAGAGTTGATTTTTACAATACTAAACTAAAATTTAATGAAGATAAATTTCAAGACTCCTTTTGTGTTCACACGGAAACTTCCTATCCTGCTCTGTTTGAATTAATATTAGGTCTAGATAACGTTAAATCAAAAATTATACAACCGGATGACGAAGTTGTTAGAACAAATTATTATATTACAGAAATAGGTTCTAAGCCAAAAGAAATGATTTTTCTAGAAAACGGAAATTTTTCCCATATAATTGAATAAGCTTATCTTAAGTAGTTATATAATTACTATTTTTCCAGAGTAATTACTTTTCGAAAATTTAAATAATTTAGAAGAATCAGCTGTAAATTTTTAATAAAAACGACTTCGCATAACAGCGTCTTCCCGCTACGTTTCGGCACAAGGCCTCACTCGGCCTGCGGCAAATTCCCTTCCGTCACGC
>NZ_RQGQ01000003.1 GCF_004770265.1 Leptospira congkakensis | reverse complement strand
CGCCCTCGTTCGGCCTTCGGCAAATTTCCCGCTCTCCCTAACGCCTACTACGCAGGCTCAGGGCGGGAAACTTCGCTAACACTAGTTCGTTATACGCAAGCGTAATAAATTCTTTTTAAAAACGAATAAAAATGAAAGAATTATTATATTTCTTTAGCTACTTATTTCTGAAAGTTTATATAGCATCTCAATTTCCTATTCACAGCTATGCAATTGAACTTGTTTTCGGATTACTAATTTTTGTTTTTTTCACATTTTCTTTAATATTTCAAATAATTCCTTTTATAATTTTCAAAATTATACTAAAAAAATTCAAAATCATAAATCCACTCTACATATACAGTTTTTATATCTATTTTTTAACTGCAGGAATTATTATATCAAAAGAGTTCCAAAATGAACTTTACTTCATTATTCCAATATCGTTCTTTTTTGATTTCCTTTTTATCATAGTTTATACTATCATTACTCTAAAAACATATCTGTTAGTTAGATATTACATTTTACATCTAGCTACATTATCAACGGTATGTTTATTTTCATTATATCTTTATTGCTACAAATATGCGGAGAGATTCTTTGAATTAACAATTGAAGGAGAAAGATATTCCTGCGATAGAATCCCAAATACTAAAAGTTACAATCTTTACGATAATCTTGAAGGGAAAATACTCCTAGCTTTTGAAGCGGACTCTTGCATTCGATATTTTCCTAGCATAGATATAGGAATATTAAACAAAAATGGTCGACAAGGACTTAAATTAGTAAAATCAAATACCTACATATTTGAAATAACAGCCATGAATATTGGAGATTTTTCAGATGGTGTATTTAAAATCGAAACTAGCATATGCACCTATTTCTCTCAGATTCAAAAAACATTATGCAAAACTGGTTATCTGCTTCCAGATGGTAGGTGGCAAATTGAGCCAAAATTCTACTCTTCTTCTGATTTTAAAAATGATATCGCCAAAGTTGGAGTAATCCAAAACAATGAATTAGTTTTTTATTGCATAAATAAAAAAGAAGAGTTCTTAAAATCAATCGATTTTCTTGATGAATGCAATCAGATCTAAGCCAATTACGCCAGCGTATAACAACGGCGAATCGCTGCACTTTGGTATTCCCCGTTTATTTCGGACAATAAATTAAGCACATCGCTTTTCATATAACTTTCTAAATACAATAGGAGA
>NZ_RQGQ01000002.1 GCF_004770265.1 Leptospira congkakensis | reverse complement strand
CTGGCCTTTTCACAACAAGAAACTCCTTAGAACATAACCAAACAATTTGTTCCAAGAGGTACGCCGGCGTACTTTCAAAAAACATCCGATTTTTTGAATTTTCATTGCACCAGGGAGTACCAAAATCAAACTCATTTTGCAATGAAGATCATTACGGTTGCCAACATCAAAGGTGGAACATCCAAATCCACAACTGCCATTCATTTGGCCTTAGCCCTTTCCAAAAAAGGATCCACTTTAGCCATAGACATGGATCCGCAAGCAGACCTTTCTGACTTCTTTTTTCCAGAGGAACCAGTCGAATTCTTTGATTCCGGGAACACACTTTCCGTTTTAAACGCAGAGACAACTCTAGCAGAATCAGTAAAACCTTCGAACAACATCGATGTTCTACCATCCATCATCGAACTTTCCGATCTAAGTTATTTAGCATCCAAAGATTTTTCCATGATCCCCCGCCTAAAAAACATCCTACTCAAAGCTAAATACGATTACGTAATTATTGATACACCAGGATCGGGATCTTCGGAAAATATTGTCTCCTACCTACCAGCTTCCGTGATTCTTGTACCGGTCACTCCTTCAAAATGGGCAGTTCGAACCGTTGCCCAAGTTCTTAAAAAAGTGGATGAAGCCGAAAGGTTCGACGAACAATCTAAGAAAAAATCCGTAATGATCCTTCCCTCTCAGTGGGGCACTTCGCAAAAACAAATGGATCTTTTAGAAAAACTAAACACGATAAAAACGCTAAAAATATTAGAACCAATCCCAAAAAACGAAAGTATTCGGGACCGTACGGAGACTGGGAAACCTCTACAAGAAGGAAGTGCCCCTTGGAAAGCCTTCGAAACCTTAGCGGAGAAATTAAAATAAAGTACGCCGGCGTACCTTCAAATTTTATGAAAACAAAAACAAACTACAACCCAGCCGATATCCTTTCAAGAGCAAGTGCCAGAACCTCGTCCCTTAACCCATTCTTAAAAGAAGAGGGAACTTCAAATCACAATGCTACCGAAATACCCATTGACCAAGTTTTAACAGAAAACAACCCAAGAAAAACTTTTAACGAATCTACAATCCGAGAACTCGCAGAATCCATTTCTCAATATGGGCTTTTACAACCGATTGTTGTTAGGAAAAAAGCAGGTAAATACGAACTCATTAATGGAGAAAGAAGATTCCGTGCGCACAAACTACTCAAACGCAAAACAATTCTTGCCATTGTAAAAAATGTAGAACAAATCGATATTTCCAAACTACCAGAAATAAAGTTAATTGAAAACTTACAAAGAGAAGACCTCTCCGAATCTGATCTCGCATTTTCTCTTCAAGAACTAAAAAACAGACACAAAGAAACAAACGAACAACTAGCAAAGAGGATCAACAAATCCGCACAGTGGGTAAAATCAAAAATTTCCCACGCTGAAATTCTAAAAGAATCGACCGCAAACACCAGCGCTGACAAAAACCATCCTATCTTTCAAATTCCCACAAGTTTGTTTACGGAAATTGCTCCTCTAGATGTACCGAATCGAAAAAAAGCGATCGATTACCTTATCAAAGGTTTGGAGAAAAAGGGGGACTTCCCTTCCCGAAACGACTTACGCGAGTATGTTCGTCCCTTAAAACCGAACAAACCCAAACAATCAAAACCAAAACTGGGAAACTTAGAACTAAAGGATCTAAAAAACAAACTATTAAAAATTAAAGAAAAAATCTCTTTATTACAAAATGAAAAAAGTATCCTAGAAGAAACAATTCGTAAGTACAAAAAATAATCTGTAGGAATTTACCGAAAATATTGGATCAAAAAAGAGATCCTTTTTTTGGCAGAAGTTTAGAAAAAAACTTGTACTCTTTTCGATCATCATGTAGTCTGTTTCTAAATCCTTAACCGGGTTGAACAATAAAAAGCCCTGGGAAGTGTGGTAGCGACCCGGGGCAATTTCTCTCCCTTCCTCCAATTCCGAACTCTAAAAACTCCAAAACCCAATGAGACCTCACAAATATTATGTCTCATTTTTCACTTGACAAAATTTTCCTTTTTGTACATATAGGGAACGTTCGGGTCACACAACCGGACACGGCTCTACCACAATGCCGTCATTGTTCAAACCGGAATTTACAAAAGTTCCGAGGGACGTTCGTAAAGAACTTCCAAACTTTCTTTTCTCTACCTTGACCGAAGGTTTGTTCTCATTAAAACAAACTTAAGAAAAATAGAGTAGGGGAGTGTACACCAAAAGTGTATTGGCGAAAAACAACCAAACGCTCGTAGCCGGAGATGTGTTCGTTTGGATGAAGGAACCTAAAATGAAAACAAATCGTAAAGGAATTTGGATCCCCGTTTGGATCGAGAATCTAAACCTTTCTCATAGCCAAACCAAATTGTATGCAGAGATTGTCTCGCTACATGATAAAGGTGGGTGTTTTGCTTCGAACCGTTATTTTGGTGAAGTCCTTGGTCTCAAAATGGATACAGTTTCAAGACTCGTCACCTCTTTGAAAAAACTAGGCCTTTTGGAACAAACCGGTTTTGATGGTAGAAAACGATTTTTAAAACCAATCTTCATAAACCCATCCACCAAAGATTTATCCTCACATCGAGAGGCCTCGGAAAAAAATCCAATACTGAAACTAGATAAAAAAGAGGTAATCCCCCAAGTCCCCATCATCCAAAAATCCAATGCAGGTTTGGATAAAAATGGTGCTGCTTATAGTAGTACAATAGAGGTACAAAAAAGAGTACAAAAGAAAAACTCTTGGGATGAATTTAAAAAATGGAGTGAACAAACTCTCTCAAAATCAACTCATTTTGAAATTGTCGATTTACCCTCGCCGGATTTTTTACAAGGAAGTTTGAATTTGATTTGGAAACAGTGGTTAGAAAGGAAATCTCTTCTCCCACTGGGAACTGTTCCCTCCCTTTAAGAGTTTTCAAAAGTAAAGTTTTATTGATTCAGTTCTAAATTAGTTTTATCAGGAGGATTCGATGAAAGTTTATAGGCATATCAAAACGGGGAATTTATATTTAAAGTTGGATGAAGCCAAAAATTGTACCAATGCAAATGATGGACAACAAATGGTTTTTTATTGTGAGTACGGGAAAGAAAACCCAATGAAATTTGTAAGGGATAAGTTCGAATTTTTACAGAAATTTGAAGAGATTAGTTTTTAGAAAATTGGACTAAAAAACCTAGATTGAAAATCTCAATAGATCTTCAGCTACTTCTAGTTTCGATTTTTTTAGAACTTTGCTTTCTGTATCAGGGAAGTCGGTCTCAATACATAAATTGCTATAACCATGGACTAGTGACCAAGCCATAAGTGCAAAACTTCTATGTTTTTCCTTTCTTTTTTTTGTTTTTAAATAGAACCTACATCCTCGAACTAAAATCGCATAGGATTTCAATTTTGATCGTTTTAAAATGGAAGATTCCATTGTTCTTTTAGTTTGAAACATTAGCCGATAATAATTGGGATTTTTAATCGCAAATTGTATATAAACCAATCCCAGTTTTATATAATAACCATCAGGATCCTTTGTATTCTGAATTACCTTTTTTTGTAAGGAACCAAGTCTATCAAATCCAATAGAAGCTAGAATTTCTAATACTTCCTCTTTGTCTTGAAAATGTCTGTAAACTGCTGCATGGGAAACACCTGAAAGGGTGGCTACTTCTCTCAGGGAAAAATCTGATGCCCCTTTTTTCTGTAAAAGTTTGTGACAAGACCTAATAATGGAATTTTTTAAATCCCCGTGATGATAGGAAGAGCGGCTCACAATATAAATTTCAACAATAAGTTACCATTGGCAACATTTTTTCTTGAATTAAAACCAAATAATGTTACTTTTGGTAACATATAGGGGTTGGTTTATGCAAACACTTAGTACCGAAGAAACTCAAAAAATTTTAGAAGATATGACTGTAAATTTCAATCATGGTGGAAGAAAAATTACTGTTCCTCCGCCAATTTTTCTGGCAATGAAGGCTGAAATTTTATCTTATACAAAAGGAAAAAGTATCAAAGTAGCATTCCCAGTTTCAGAAGACCAAACCAATCCTATGGGGATGATGCAAGGTGGTGTGATTGCCGCTGCCTTTGATAATGCTTTTGGACCTCTGAGTTACCTTGTGGCAAAACGTCCCACAACAACCATCGATATGAACATTCAATACATTCGGGGAGTGGCTGTGGGCCAGAAAGTGATTGTGACAGCATCTGTGGAAGCAAAAGGTTTTTCAACCATTCATATGATTGGTGAAATGCGGACGGAAAAAGATAAACTTCTAGCAACCGCTACAACAAACCTTTTGATTCTAAAAATTCCTGGTGGGGTAGGGGAATAGAGGATTAGTTTTTATAATCGTATCTTTCTAAAACCATTTCAATGATTGTTGGGGTGCAAGTGGTTGTATCATTAAAATGTTGGCTCATGATCACACCATGAAGAAATGTTTTGATAAGAATCATTTCTTTATCTGGCTCTTTTACACCATAAGATCTGAAGCGTTCCCTCATTGCCTCTTTGAATGGGGCAAATCGCCTTTCCACATTTTCTAACATCTTTTTCGAAAGTGAGACAGAACCAGGTTGGAAAAGACATACAGAAATCAAAACCATGGTTTTTCTTTCTTCTTTTGCAAATTGGATGGAACGGTTAAAAAATTCACGAACGTATTCTTTTGCAGAAAGGTTCGGAGGAATATTATTATAAAACTTCTCTTGTTTGGCGAGATGAGAATCGATGATTTGTTCAAAAATTTGGTTTTTGCTTTTGAAATAATTATAAGCAAGACCCTTGGAAATTTTGGCATGATTTGCAATCATTTCCATGGTGGTTTGAGAAAACCCATGTTTAGCGAACAAAACGATAGCTGAGGAAAGGATCCTTTCTATGGATTTTTCCCGGGCTTGTTGTTTTTTGTTCTCTGACTTTTGTGATGACTTTATGGGCACTGACCTTACCGTTCTGGTACTTTCGAATTTCGCAAACACTTTTTAGTCTAAAACCGAAGAGATCTGGGGTTTGGAATTCACTTGGAAGTCTGGAGTCTATCCAGTTTTTGGTCTGTATGAGTTCATTCGAATCCGTAACAGTACTAAAATCAGCCAACATCTACTTCAATGGAAACGTTACCAGCCGGACGGTTCTATTTTCAAATGGGGAAAAGAAAACCTTGGGGATTATGATGCCCGGGGAATATGAATTTGGAACCGACCAGAAAGAAATTATGGAAATCCAATCTGGAAAACTCTCTGTTTTGTTGCCTGGATCCGAAACATGGCTCCAAATTGACGGAAAGTCTGAATTTGAAGTCCCTGCTGGATCCAAGTTTAAACTCAAAGTTCAAACTGTAACAGACTACTGTTGTTCTTACGTTTGATCTACGATTTCCGCTGAACCGGCATTATTCTTTACTGAACTGATGCCGTTTTCACAAGCTTGTTTGGAAGAGTATCCTTCACTAGAAGCAATGATTTCTCCATTGCCGGCTTTGAGGCGAAAGCGGAATTCTCCTGCTTTATCTTTGTAAATTTCGAATTTTGCTGACATAAACTAACTCCTTGATTTGCCAAAACTATTATCCATTTAGGGATTTTGGCAATACGTTTTCTTTCTAAATTCGATTTTGAATTTCGCGAATGATTGGGTTCAAAAGATTGGCATTAGACCCGTTAAACGCCTTATGACGCAGCTTGGCAGAATTAATTTATTTTTATCATTTTTTATTTTCCTTTCCTGCGGCACTAAGTTCCCGGAACGCCCGCTCATCCAATATACATTCGAATCAAAAACATTAGAACAAATACTATCGGGAACTGCTGTTTGGTCAAAAGCCCACGAATTAAAATTCAATTTTGGTTATTGGAAACCTTTTGTATGGGTAAAATTTGATTTAGTAAACTCAGAAAATCGCAATCATGATTATATCGTGGAGTTAGAAGCTCCATGGGTCGACAATGTATTGTTAGGCTGGAAAGAAAACGGAGAGATTGTCCAAAAGAATTTTGATGGTTCCAGTGCATTTTCCAAAAGAGAAATTCAACATAGAAACCCTATTTATAAATTCACATTAAAACCATCCGAAACAAAAACCATATATGCTCGGATTCAAAATTCGGGGATATTGAGTGCACCGTTTCGAGTTTGGCGGATTAATTCTTTTTTTGACCGGATGGAAAGGGATTATATAGCAAATGGTGTGTATTTTGGTATTATTCTTGCTCTATTGTTATATAATTTGTTAATCTATGTAAGCGTTCGGGAAAAAGCCTATGTATATTATTGTTTATACTTAACCACTCTCGCAATTAATTATTCGTTATTGGGAGGTTTCTTCAAACAGTTGTTTGTTCCTGATATTGCCATGTCGGTAAAACCATTCTTATATGTTTCTGTAAATACTTCTCTGACTTTTGTCGGGCTTTTTTCGTTATCCTTTCTCAATTTAAAAAAAATAAATTCATTTCTACATCGTTTGGTTTTGTTTAGTGTGATCGTTTTTGGTGCCATGGCCATTTTTTCTTTTATCATTCCACATAATTGGATAGAAGTTTCTTTTATCTATACTTTCCCGTATATTTTTCTTCTGCTCATGTCTGCCGGTGCTTACTCTTATTATAAAGGGATAAAGTCATCTTTGTTTTTTCTTTTTGCGTGGGTTACTTTGTTTGTTGGAGTTATTTTTGATTCTTTAACCAAGGCTTCGTTGATTCCCTCTACTACCTTTGGTAGGTATGGTGTACAAATCGGTACGGCATTTGAGGTGATATTGTTTTCCCTCGCTTTGGGGAGGAGATTGCGGTTTTTGTTAGAAGAAAATCTTTTGGCGCAAAACCAACTAACGACGATTAAAAAGGATTTGGAAACAGCAAGAAAAATTCAAATGCGAATTTTGCCAGACGAATTGCCAAAAAATCCAAAATTGTCAATGGTTGTCTCTTACCATCCGCTTTATGATGTTGGTGGTGATTTTTATGATTACTTTGAATTTCCAGAAGGATTTGGATTGGTGATTGCCGATGTAACGGGTCACGGGGTGAGTGCTGCGTTAGATTCTTCCACTGTTAAAATTGCATTTCGAAATGCAAAAGAGTTCAAGGAATCTCCAAAAGAATTGATTAGTGCTATGAATCGATTTCTTTGTATGAGTTTGAATGCTCGTTTTGTCAGCGCTGCCTATTTTTATATAGATTTTAAGCAGATGAAGTTGTATTTTTGCTCTGCTGGGAATCCTCCCTTTGTATTGGTTCGTAATGGAGAAATAGAATCATTTGAATGTCCTGGGCTCCTTCTTGGAGTACGTTCTAACTTTGAGTATGAACAAAAAATGATTAGTTTGAAAGAAGGGGATAGGATTTTGTTTTTTACCGATGGTTTGTATGAAAATGTCAAACCAGATGAAGAACCTGAGGCAATTCTGTTTCCAGAGATTAAACCATTGGTTGGTTATCCTCAGGATTTGTTTCATTCTAATTTAATGGACAGATTGTCCGAAATTCGGCAAGATTCTAAAGATGATATTACCCTTGTGTCGATTGATCTCATAAAAAATGGGTAATGAAACAACACTCCTTAATGGTCCGAAATAAATTCTTGCTTATGGGGCCTAGAGTCTATCTAATAACCTGCAATCCATGTTGACCATTCTTCGTAAACAATTGAAAAACAATAGTTTCTTCCTTTGGATAACAGTCCTTTGTTTTGTACCTCTTTTTTTGGTCGGAAGATTTCCTGAATATTTTTATCGGGAATATGAAATTGGTTATTTTTTGGTTTTTCATAATATAACTGAGATCTTTAGCGTCATTGTATCTTTTTCTATTTTTGGTCTCGGTTATTATTCCTATTCACAAAGTGGTAACGCCAATACTTTATTTTTGGGACTGGGTTTCCTTGTGGTGGGATCCATTGATTTTATGCATACTCTCGGGTATACGGGGATGCCTGATTTTATCACTCCAAACTCAGGCAATAAATCCTCGCAGTTCTGGATATTCTCACGATTGATTACAGCGATTGTGTTATTTGTTGCCATCTATATCAAACCAAATAGAAAATATAAACTAATACGAGAAAATCTTTTGGTTTGGTTTGCCCTCCTTCTTGTTTTGGTAATTTTTCTTTTGGTAATTGTGTTTCCCGATTGGATACCTAAAACTTATGAACAAGGAAAAGGGTTAACAAGTTTCAAAAAGAATGCTGAATATGCAATCATCGGGATTCTCTTCTTGTCATTTTTTGTTTATAAAAAAACTACTTTTTGTACTTCGAAGAAACAACTTCAGTATTATTTGGCAGCATTTGTAGTTTGTATATTTAGTGAGATGGTTTTCGCTGTATACACTAGCGTTTATGATGTATATAATGTGATTGGTCATATTTATAAGATAGGTGCTTTTTATTTAATTTTTAAAGCAGTGTATATTGCTGCGATTAATGATCCTTATAATCAACTAATCGAATCCAATGGGCTTCTCTCCAAGGAAGTTGAAGAAAATAAAGTTTATGCAGAGATGATTAGAAAATCATTAAAGGAAAAAGAAAATCTAATTGCGGAAATATTTCATAGAACCAAAAACTCTATTCAACTAGTTCGTTCTATTCTGATGATTCAGGCATCAGACTTTCCTGATGACAAGAATATCCAGTCGATTGTTGAAGATACTTCGATAAAAATTCAAACCATGTCTTTGGTGCATGATCATTTATATGCCAATAATGATTTGAGTGAGATAAAAGTTTCCGATTATTTACGTTCTTTGGTTGGGATGGTGCGTCAGGTTTACCCACCTTCTGGAAAAGAAATAAACATCAGCTTTCAGGTAGGGGAAGGGACTTTGCTTCTGGACACCGCCGTTCCTCTTGGGTTGGTTTTTACTGAATTACTTTCGAATAGTTTTAAATATGCATTTCCAAATGTTCGAGTTGGAGAGGTAGCCATTTGGTTTTCTTTTGAAGGGAATGTATGTAATCTTGAATATAGTGATAATGGGGTAGGTTTACCTGAGGGATTTGATTTACTAAAACAAAAGAAGTTGGGGTTGAGTTTGGCAAAAATTATTGCGGAAAAACAAATGGAAGGAACCTTGAGTATCGACGGTACTCAAGGTTTTCGAATGAAACTTAGTTTCCCTAATAATTTATACAAGAGAAGGGTTTAGTTCTTCCCTTTTGTTTACGTATTCTCTGGAAAGTTGATACCAAACATTAGATTGTGGAATTCCTGGTTTTCGTTTTCCAAACATCTGTAAAATTAAGTATCCTTCGTTGTCAAAAACTTCCACGGAGGTGACGGTTCCGTCTTTCGTTGGTTTGTCGACTATGTATACGGATTCGATTTTGTCTGTTCTTAGATGTAAGTTGAATTCAGGGTCTAAAACATTAAACCAAGGACCCATAGGTTCTAGTTTTTGAATTTTCCCTGTATGAATTTGAATCATCCCTGGATTTCCAACAAAAATCATAATATCTAGTTCGCGTTTACTGGCTTCTTTCATAAGATCCAAAAAATTTTCAGTGGATATTTTGAATGAAAATTTACCATCAGCAGCTTTTAGTGAAAATTCACGAGAGTATTTAAATTTTCTTAATAATGAAAAGAAATCGTGTGTGTCTTCAAGTTTACTCCACGCATCTAAAAATTCTGGGATCTCTTTTGGATCATCAGTTTCTGTTTTGGTATTTGTTACATTTGCAGGAGTCGTAAACACCTGGGTCTCATCAACAAACTGGGTTTTGAGTTTTTCCCAACCATCCACTGACGATTTTTCTGTTTGGTAAATTTTGTGAACAGCTTCTCCTTTGGAATCAAAAAATTGAAAGCTGCGCATGATTTCGTTTTCTTTTTGGTCTTCTGCATAAAAACCATACTTCCAATCCTTTAAAAAAATACGAAGGTCTATATCTTCTCCAACAGCAAGTGCGGTTTGTCCATTTACTGATACATCTTTGTAGACTCCCTTCCTTTCGTGAACACAAGATTCGTTTCTTGTAAGTGCCATTACATAACCGAGGCTTGTTGTGTTTAACAAAAACTCTGCCCATTCTGGTTTCAGTAACTTTACAGAGGATCCGATTTTTGTAGCAAGAAGTTCTGCTTCACTTACTTTTAGATGTTTTGCTGCATCACGTATTCTGAGTTTGGGCATTTCTTTTGTTAAATTTTCCCATTGTTGTTTTAAGTTCTCATTCATATTGTTTCTCCTATGATTTCTGGAATGATAAAGTTGCCTTCTGGAGCATTTAAAATTCTTGTTTTGATTCCAAATGCTGTTTCTAAATTTTCAATCGTCAATACCTCGTTCGGTTTTCCTGATTTAACAATACTTCCTTTATGGAGTAAGGTTACTTTGTCTGCGTATTGAGCTGTTAGATTTAGATCGTGTAAGATCATAAATACTGCGTAACCTTGGTCAGCCATATGCCTACAAATGTTGAGGGTTTTGTATTGATTGGGAATGTCCAAAGCAGAAACAGGTTCATCTAAAAATATATAACGAGGAGGTGTTTCCCAAGCTTGTGCTAAGATTCTTCCGAAGTTAATTTTTTGTCTTTCACCGCCGGATAGGGTGGCATAGTTTTGTTCTCTTTGTTCGATTGAATCTGTAATTTTTAAACAAGTTTGAATAATCTCTTTGTCTCTGGTAATATCCGTTGTGTGCGGATGGCGACCAAGAGCAATCACTGCTTCAGAATGGATCGGAAACGTAATGGTTGTTTCTTGGGTGAGAACTGCCCTCAACTTTGCCAAATGACTTTTGGAATATTCTTTTAATTCGATTCCATCTAAATAAATGTTTCCTTTTTTTGGGGTTATATCTCCGCATAACATGTGAAAAAGGGAAGACTTTCCTGCTCCATTACGTCCGATCAGTACATGAAGTTCGCCAGGATGGATTTCTAATTCAATGTTAGAGAGGATTTTTTTTGATCCTATCGAATAGTCTATGTCGATTGCTTGTATTGTCATGTAGAGTGCATCCTTTTTCTAATCAAACTAAGAAAGAATGGGGCGCCAAGTAGGGCTGTTGCGATCCCCACCGGAATTTCAGACGGAGCGATAATCACGCGACAGATGGAGTCGGCAAAACACAGTAATCCTCCACCCAAAACGTAAGTAGTGATGAGAAGATAACGATAGTCTTGTCCAATCGCAAGTCTGACAATATGAGGGACTGCTAATCCAACAAATCCAATGTTTCCAACGATCGAAATACATGTACCTACGCTAACACCAATCAAAAGTATGATGGAAGTTTTTAATATTTCGGTTGAAATTCCAAGATGAGTTGCTTCTCGTTCTCCAAGAATGAACACGTTTAATTGTTTGGCGATGAAAGGGCTTACAAGAAGTGGTAAAATAAAAAAGCAAGAAAACGATTTTAAGATACTCCAAGAAGCGCCACCTAAACTTCCCATATTCCAAAGAGATAAATTTCTAAGTTGTGCTTCGTTTGCGAAGTAACTCAGAACTCCAATCGCAGAAATACAGATAGCATTGACGGCTATTCCTGAGAGTAACATGGAAAAAACATCTGTTCGTCCTTTTGATTTTGCAAAAAAGAAAATGATAAAGGAAAACAGAACACCGCCGATAAAAGAGAAAACTACAACGCTCCAAATGGAATGTAAAAAAGGAATAGAACTTCCGAGAACAATGGCAATGGCTGCAAAGAGTGCACAGCCAGCGGTGATACCAATAAGACCGGGATCAACTATGGGATTTCTAAAAAGGCCTTGTGCTAAAGCACCAGACCAAGCAAGTGAACCTCCTACCATAAGTCCGAGAAGGATTCTTGGTAGGCGAAGTTCAAAAAAAACTCGAGACTCTATTGTATCAATTAGAAATAGATCTTTCCAATGAATCTCCATTGCTCCGAGAAATGAAGACGTTATCGCAGAAAAAATAGTAAAACAAATGCAACAGATGATAAAAAGAAATTTTTTCTTCATTCAAACTGTTTCCATCTATCGTTAAGTGTTTTTAAAATAATAGGAAGTCTTGGACCAAAACCAAGTAGAAGTAAATCATCAACTAGGATTATATTTTTTTCTTTTCCAGCACGAGTGAATTCCATTCCATTGATTTCCCAAATTGCTTTTTCTCCACCGAATCCTTGTGCCGATTTTTCTGGCATAAGAATGATGTCTGGATTTGCTTTTGCAAGGGCTTCGCTAGTGAGAGGTTTGTATTCGGAAAATTCATTGATTGCGTTTTTAGCTCCAGAAAGTTCAATCATAGAATGAGCTGCTGTTCCCGTACCACCGATAAAGACGGCGCTAGGGTTTCTTGAATAAATAAATAAAACCTTAACATTGTTTTTAGTAATTTTTAATTTTTGAATTTGTTCTCGAATGGATTTTGCTAAACTCTCTGCTTCTTTTTGTTTGCCGAAGACTTTTCCAATCTCTAACACGCGATTGACGGGAGTTTCTAATTTAAATTCATCGGGGAATAGTAGAACGGGAATCCCCGCATCTTTTAAATTTTGAATCGT
The DNA here is from genome assembly GCF_004770265.1 of Leptospira congkakensis. Classification (NCBI taxonomy): domain Bacteria; kingdom Pseudomonadati; phylum Spirochaetota; class Leptospiria; order Leptospirales; family Leptospiraceae; genus Leptospira; species Leptospira congkakensis. The sequence goes on along the minus strand of NZ_RQGQ01000002.1, from coordinate 43,846 downwards.
TGCTGGTGGTCCTGCCGATTCTAAACCAATAATTTGAGTTGGTTTTGTGTTTAGAATCCCTTCGGTAGCTAGTGTTCTTTGGTAACCAACATTGGGAAGAGTGTGTGCTTGTTTGGGATAATAGGATGTTGAATCTACTGCAACCAATTGGTTTTCAAGTTTAAGCGCATAAAGAATTTCAGTGACTGTCCCGTTTACAGAAACAATCCGGTGAGTTGTTTCAGAAAGTAAGGAAGAAGTGTTCAGCAGAAGGGATAAAGAAATCATCCCGAGAAGACGTGGCGAATGGAATCGAATCATGGGGCAAGAATCGAAGAGAGTCCGTCGATGTCAATCTTAAAAGAGAATGAGTCTCAATGTAGTATATTTGGCTTCATTACTGATTTTGCACGACTACTGTAGTTGCTTAAGCGACCGGATAACTAAAGTTACTTACCTTTTCGTATCAATGGATAAAGAACCTCGATTCCAAACAAAAGTTCTCCTTAGAATGTTCTGATGTGATTGCTATTGGGGTTGATTTTGGAAGGAGCGGGAGAGGGGAGGAGCTGGTAAAAAGAAAGAGCGGTTGAATTTATTGAGACTAATTCTCAATTATTCCCTTGACAGAAAACGGCGTTCTCGGAATTTGAGAATCAGAATCAATAAATTCGGGAGAACAGCTATGAACAAGCTCAACAAATTTACAATATTCGCCTTGGCATCATGCCTTAGCCTAACACTCATTTCCTGTGAACAGGAAGACAGCAAAGATAATAATAATTCTGTATTACTCGGTCTATTTACATTTGCCGAGGGAGCAAAGTCTTGTGAAACTCCTGGTAGCACTTTGACATTATCAACTCCGATAGAAATTTGTAATCCTGCCGGAGGAGCTGGTGTACATTTTGTGATCCACAATCTCTCTAATGCATTTAGTCATAGTGTGATTTTTTCTGGTGGGTACAAATCGAAAGATTATGCGTTAAACGGTCCCACTGCTGGGAACGTTTTGGTAAATAATTTTAATGCATTTCAATTTTGGATGTATGATGGACGTTCCACTTCGGGATCTCCCGCTTCTGCGATTCGATATGAACCAAACTATGCGGCTTCTGCTGCTGTAAGAGTTAACACAGGTTTAACTGCTTCTGAATTGCCTATCGCTGTAGTGACAGATGCTCAGTGTGATGCTTTTCCTGGTGCGGCTGCAAATTGTAAAGTGAACAAAAATGGTGGTGAAACCAAAACTTTCTGTTTAGATGTAACACAAACAACTTCTGGTCCTTCACGCATTACACTTTGGTTAGATGGAAAGAATGGTGCTAGTTGTAGCGACAAAACTACTTTGAATGCAGGGAATGCAGTACTTAATAAACTCCCTACAGATTTTGCAAATAACCTGTCTCCTTTAGATACTCGCAACTTTTATTTAGCTGCAGCTCCAGCGGGAACTAATTCTGGTTCTGTGAGTTTTAGTAAAATTACTGTTTCTACGGAAACTGCTATTAAATAAAGAATCTACTTCTTTAGGATAACCATGGGTTATATCAGAACATAAGTTTGGGTGTGGCCTGTGGTTTTATATATTCTACCTAACGGCAAGAGGTAACACTTATGCATTTTCAATTAAATAATAATCTATCTCAGAACATCTTTCGAGGGTTCTTTCTTCTTTTGGTATCAACATTTTTTTTCACATTTTGCCAAGAGAAAGAAAAATCAGATCAAACAAATCTTTTGCTCCTTGGAGCAATCGCTAATACAAGTGCTTCTCCATCTACTGTCTGTCAGACGAATGCAGACGGAACAGTTGAAACAACAATGCCTGTAATTAAAAAAGGAACCTTTGCTCTTTGTAAGCCGTCATCCGGTGCTGTTCGCCATTATAGAATTGAGGGGTTGAGAATAATCGGTGGTCATACGGCAGTTTCTTTGTATGTGGGTTTACCTGAAAATTATTCTGCTGAGGTTAGTCGAAACGGTACCTTGTCAGCAGGACAATTTGGGATGAACTTTTATTCGGGAAGTGGAGTCGGTGGGTTTGTTCCTGGATATGCGTATGCAAATTTTGGCCCGACGGAACCTAATATTAAAAATTTAACTTCCAATGGCAATAGTACGGCACCTACGCCACCAACTGTTGCAGGAACTTCATTGATCAACTTTATCGACCAAGAAGTGGATCTTTGTTTTGATCTAACTTCTACCGCACCTCCTCGTTTTACAGTTTGGGTTACGGGTAAAAACACTGCAAATTGTAAAACTAGAACCAATTTGACCACCGGCAATGCTTTGTTAAACGAAACTACTTGGACTGGTGGGGATCCAGCGCTTGCAACAGGATTCTCTTTCATCGGACTCAGTGCTAATTCGGGAATCTCTTTTTCTAAAATTGTAACTTCAACACAATTGGCAGTTCCATAGGGCAGGTATCAAAATGAAATTTCAAAAAATCTTCTCATTAAGTATGTTTTTATTTTTCTCCTTTGATTGTGCTCCCACAGGAAAATCTGAGGAAGGTTCTACGGCGCTTATGCTTTTGCTCACTGATGCTGTTGCCGCTACCGATGGAACAACTATCAATGCAACATCTACTACGACTTGGGTACATGTAAATTTAAAAGCAAATGCAACGATCGTTAGCGAATCAGGTTTGTGGGATTTAAGATTCAAAAGATATAATATTGGAACGAATAGTGGGACAAGTGGGCCTCGTAATGGCGGTGCCTGTAACACTGGTTCCACAAATTTTTCTGCAGAATACTCCGGTTCAGAGTGTACGAAAGTTGTGGATGTGCAACTTTCTTCTAGCGGTGGTGGTCCTATCTCTGGATCTACGGAAAGTATCAATCCGGTAATTGCAGCACCATTGGATCTAACTCCTATGCCTACGGGATATGGGACTTGGTATAGTTATTCAAATACCATCCTTACTGCAAAACCTGATGTTTATATCATCACGGGTGAAGACGACTCAAAATACGTTTTACAAATGTTAGATTATTATAGTTCTGCAGGAACTTCTGGTCATCCAAAGTTCCGTTGGCGAAGGCTTTGAAATGCTCGTTTAAGGCTTGGTTGATGAAATTATTATGTTTTGATTTTTTTAAAAAATCTTTTGTTCCAATTTATTTGATGGGAATTCTATTGATTCCAATTTTATTCCCGTCGTATATATTTTCTCAAACTACGTCTCCTGAAAAGGAAGGCAGGTCACCTGAGACTAAAGTTGAAAATGACGCTGCCAAACGGTCTAAACATGGAGAATCTGGGAACCAACCAAACGAAGTAAACAGTGATCGTTCGAATGTAATCACTGTTACTGGAACACGTAGAAGAAATCTCTTAAAAGATTCAACGATCACCACCGAAGTGATCACAAGAAAAGATATTGATGCAATGGGTGCTAGGGACCTTTCGCAAACATTAGGAAATGTTCCTGGTATTGAGGTCAGACCTGCGCAGACAGGAGAAAGAGGACAAACAGTTCGATTACAAGGACTCTCGGCACAAAATGTTTTAATTCTTGTGGATGGGCAAAGGACTACTGGTCGATTTAGTGGATCCATAGATCTAACTCGATTCAAAGCGGAGGACATTGAAAGAATTGAAATTGTGAAAGGGGCATCTTCTGCAATTTATGGTTCTGATGCTATTGCTGGTGTCATCAATATCATAACAAAAGAAGCACAAGATCCATTGTATGCTGAGTTCCGATCTCTTGGTGGTTCTGGTAGTGAGAAGTATTACGGGCCTTACATGGAGTTTCGAAACTATGCGACCGTTGGTGCAAAGAGCGATAAACTATCTACTCTTTTTACTGTTGGTTGGCATAAAGGAGAAGGATATGATCTAACTCCTGATGCAACTCCAGGTCCAAGAAATGGACGGTATGCATCTTTGGCGCCAGGTTACAATCCGTATCCTGCAAACACTTCGATTGCCAATAGTTATTTGTTAGCAACTAGGTTGCCAAACTATTCGCCGCCATTAGAATCAACATCAGGAAGTGCATTCAATGATATGAATCTTTCCAATAAAACTGTTTATCGTGCAACAGATGACCTAACACTCACAGGTCAGTTTTACTATAGACATCTGGATCAGAGTGCAGTTGATGCTTCCCCTCCGCGAACGGTATATGATCGAAGAAACAAAACACATGACTTTATGGGTGCATTCAATGTGGATTGGGTTGCAAGCCAAAAAATCAACGTGAATCTAAATGCAAATTATTCAAGATTCCAAGATTTATATACAACAGATCAAAGAAAAGCCGATGACTTGGACTCTCAACAAAGAACAGACAATGCGGTGACTGAGTTTAGATCTAGAGTAGATTATAAGTTTTCAGAAAATCATGTAACATCTGTTGGTGCAGAAAACTTACAAGACCAAATTTCATCAGCACGTATCGCTCCTGACTGCCGCAGAACGTATCCAAACATTTGTATGGAAGACATTGATCCCTTATTAACGAAAGGCCAAACCATTAACGGGAATGCATATCGATTTAGAAATGCATTTTATGTGCAAGACGAGTGGCGAGTTTCTGATAAACCTAGGATACAAATTGTCCCAGGAGTTCGTTATGACCATGACTCTATTTATGGGGGAGAGTGGCTTCCTAAACTTGCTATCCGATATGATGTAACAGATCAATTTCGTTTTAGAGCCGCAAATGGGTTAGGATACAGAGCCCCAAGTTTTCAAGATTTGTATTTTAACTTTCTAAACCCAGGTGTTGGGTATCGTGTTGTAGGAAGTTCAAATCTCAAACCAGAACTTTCAAGAAGTTACAACTTTGGTTGGGAGTGGGATATTACAAAAAGGATTTGGTATAGTTCAAATCTTTTTCACAACAACGTTGATAACTTGATTGGCTTTAGAACAAATCCGGCTCGGGATTCGTCAGGCCTGATGGTTTACCAAACATCTAATTATCAAAAAGCAACGACACAAGGTATTGAGTCTTCAGTGAATATTCGCCTTACTGAGATCGTATCAACTAGCGTTGGTTATACATACACTGATACAAGAGATGAATTGACCAAGTTACCTCTTGAGGGTAGGGGGCCACATCGTTGGAATTTTAGCATTCGTATTGATGAAAAATCTAGTGGATTATCGTTGTCTGTGTTTGCAGTTGTATTTGGAAAACAGCCTTATTATTGTGTGAAAAATCCTCTTTGGTGTAATCCGGATTTACCAACTACCTTCGATGGTTTGGAAGCTGCATTAAACAGTCAGGCACAAACTAACATATCAAATGCGTTTGGCCAACTTCCAACAGGTGTATCTGATTATTGTGCAGAAAACAATTTGTCCTATTGTACAACCGGTGTTACTTATGGTTACCGAATGGTAAACCCTCATACAAATTTGAATTTACGTTTGTCTCAAAGATTTTTAGGACATTTCCAGTGGTTTGTTGGTGTAGACAATGTTTTGGATGCTTGGGATTTACAATACAACCCGCAAAGGCCTCGGTTTTTCTATTTTGGTATGGATGGTAAGTTTGCTTTTAGTGAGGTGAAACTCACACCTGCTGAACCAAAGATCAATTAAAAAATCCTTTAAATTTTCTTTCGGCTCCTGATAGAATTCAGTATGCAAACTATCTATCTTGCGGGCCCGGAAGTTTTTTTGCCAAATGCTGTAGAAGTTCTTACGAAGGCAAAGGCTCTTTGTTCTACCTATGGATTTCAGGCTTTCTCTCCCTTTGATGGTGAAGTGACAGATCAAAAGTTACTTGCTAAAGCAAACCAAATTTTTTTAGAGAATGTATCTTTAATTGATCGGTCTGATATCGTGATAGCAAACTGCTCTCCTTTCCGCGGTGCTTGTGTCGATGATGGCACTTCTTTCGAAGTTGGTTATGCTTATGCAAAAGGAAAACGTATATTTGGGTATTTAGAAGACAAACGTTCCCTTCCTGAAATTGTAAAATCTAAGATTTCAACCAAACCACATGATTCTGGTTATATGATTGACGAGGATGGATATTTGGTGAATGAAGATTTCGGCAATAGCATCAATTTGATGTTGGAGTTTGCTATTTTACACTCTGGAGGCAGTTTGGTATTGGGGAATTTAGAATCGGTATTAAAATTTCTAAATACTTGATCATAATTGAACACCAGTATTTCTTTTTCTAAAAGTTTCTAAACCTAAATTCCAAGTTTGGTAGTCTCCCATTAGGATCACTTTCTTTTTCGCTCTTGTGACAGCGGTGTAAAGAATTCTACGATTGAGGAGAGGAATTTCTTTGGAATCAGAATCTAAAGAAAAAATAGGAGGGAGATATAGTAAGATAGTATTGTATTCGGAACCTTGGCTTTTATGGATCGTCAGAAAAAAAGCAGGTTCGTGCTCAGGTAAGGTATCCAAAGCAAAAGAATACAATCTATTTTCTATAGGAAACACAGCTCTTAGTTCGGAATTGATTTTTAATACAAGACCAATGTCTCCGTTAAAAAGTTTTCTGATTTGATCGTTTCTTTTGATAATGATGGGCATACCTTGGAAGTAAAAAGATTTAGCTAAATGCCTGTATCCTATGTTATGCTGATCCGTAACTTGTGAAGTGAGTTGTTTTTTCGCAAGATTTAGAATTCTTATTTGCAAGGATTCAATTCCATAATAACCTTTTCGTAGAATAGTCAAACATCGATATTCGGAAATTAGTTCCTCTAAACTTTTTTTATTTTGAGGATTGGTGAGATCTTCTTGATTCCATAAAAATTCTACTGTTTTTTTTGCAGTGGGTAAAAAGAAGTCCTTCCATAGGAAATAAATCAGATCATCTGCCTTCCAATCTTTAAAAGGAGTTTTATCATTTTGTTTTGGTGTGTCTTTCTGCAGCCAAATAAAATCATCTTCTGGTTGATCTTGACTAGGTTCTCGTATGTCTGGAGTAGGGAAGTGAAGATTCATACTTGTATCTTCAAATGAATTTTTTACTAGTTCCGCAAATTTACTGAACTTAGAAGATGCCGAAGACCGGTGATTGGTTTTTAGTTCGGAAATAAGCTGATTTTTTTTTCTAAATTCGTTTATTAAATCTGCAAGAACTTCTCCTTGACCAACAGAAGGAAGTTGATTCGGATCACCTAACAAAATCAGTTGAGTTCTGTCGCTAATAGAATCTAAAAACAAATTCATCAATGTCAAATCTACCATGGATGTTTCGTCCATAATGATTAAGTCATATGGTAAATATCTATTGCTTCCATAGTATGGTTTTGGTTCATCAGGAAAGATCTTTAAAAGGCTGTGAATCGTTTGTCCTCGTAAGGAAGAAACAAGGTCACTTACATCAGGGAAAAATGACAAATTTTTTTGGACAGATTCTGTTAGGCGCTGAGCTGCTCTACCTGTCGGAGCTACTAACGCAATTTGATTGACATTCGGTAAAATTTCTAATTCGTCTAAGAGTTTCAATATAAATGAAACAACTGTTGTTTTTCCTGTCCCTGGTCCACCAGCAATGATTCGAAAAGAAGAGGTGACAGATTCCATAACAGCTTGTTTTTGTTCTTTCGCAAGTGTTTGTTTGAAAAATGTTTCCAGGCGAGAAATCATTGTTTCTATTTTTGTTTCATTGAACTCTTTTGATTTATTTTCTCGATTTCTGATCAGTTCTTTGATCCTAGATTCAAAATGAAGTTTTTGAGTGTAGGTTTTTTGAAAGAAAAGTCTTTTTTCATTTTCTATCGTTTCTATATGAAACGGGAACTGGTTTTGAAAATTATTTATCGAAGGGGAATCTAAGGACGATAAATAAAGATCTCCATTTTGATTGGCCTCGATTAGTTTTGAAATAACTCCCTCGTGGTCTTTAGAGATATGGGGGAAGTGTCTCAAAATTTCTTCTGTGATTTCCAAATAAGACATTTCTGTTTGTTTCATAAATATAATTTCTCCAAACTCAAAGAAGCATCGTGAATATAGGAGAGAATTTCTTTTCGTATCAGTGTGAATGTATCTGAGTTCCACTGAGATTTGGAAGTTTTAAGATCCGAATAGATACCTGAATTTGATTCGATACCCATCCCACGAAGGAATAAATAATAAACTCCACCAAATTTATCTAATGCAAGTTCTTTGCCATAAAGCGACGTAAGGTAATCGTATAAAATCAATGCATATACAGATTTTTGAATTAAATATCCTTTTTCAATGACAGCAGAAGTGACAGCATCGGCATCATAGTTTTCATTTGGCAAAAGATTAGATTTATAATCAGCAATATAGTATTTTCCGTTTTTACAAAAAACTAAGTCAATGGCTCCTTTTAAATAATTTTCGAATCCGGGATTCAGTTCTATATTCGAACTTTCCAACATTTTTTGTACGTATAAATGAAACTTTAGTTCGGATGATCTTTCTTCCGGTTTTAGTTCAAGTAGAGAAAACGTTTCCCCGTCTGCTAGGGTGATTTTTGCTGACATAGCTCGTTTTAAAAGTGCAACTACAATTGAATCTAAAGGTTCCTCTGCATTTAATGGAAGCCTGATAGGATACTGTCTCATTGATTCAGAATAAGCCCAAATCCAAGAAGGATGTTTTAAAATGGCTTCTTTCGTAAGTTCAAATATCGAAAAATCGCATAACTCTAGAATGCGATGTAAAAAGTTCCCCACTTTCGAGCTGGAAGGAAGTGCGGATTTTGATTTAACGGGTTCAGATTCCAAAGTTTCTTCAATTTCTTTTTGAGGTTCTTCATTTGTTTTGCTAAGAGTACTTTGGGAAGTTTGTAAACTTGTATAACTATGTTGTAACAAAATCCTACCCGCTTTAATTTCCGTAGGGAGGAAAATAAAGGTTTTGTTTGTTTTTTTCGTAGGAGCCGTTTTGTTTTTTTCCTCTGCTAATTCTGAAAGGCTCTCATCTATTCCGTTCCGAAACAAAAAACAATTCCCTTCATTTTTTTCTGTTAGAATGGATTCTTGGATTCGTTCTAGTTCTTTGAATAAGGTACTTCCATATCCAGTTTTTTTTGTAAAATCTGAGCCCCAGGATATTTTTGGAAGATACAATCTTAGATTGGGTCGCGTGAGTGCCACATACAATAGGCGTTTTTGTTCATTTATAAAATGAATAAATTCGTTTTGTTTGCCTGTTTTTGAATCCCATAAATTTAAAATCCACCTTCTTTCTGTTTTGTGGTTTTCTTCAACAAGTGTCGGATACTCATAATCTTTTAAACTTTGTGGCCTAGTTCCAAAGTAATATAAAAAAACGATTGGCCATTCCAATCCTTTGGAAGCATGTATGGTTAAGATTTGGACTGCATCATCTTCTGTTTCTCGATCAAAGAGAGGTTCTTCTTCAGGTGAGGTTCTTTTTTGTTTGAGTTCTCGCAATTCATCAAGTAATTCTTGGAGATTTGCATTAGACTTGATTTGAAATTCAAGTAATCTTTGGAAAATTTGTCTATAGTTGGTGCGTTTTCTTTCCCATTCTAGATTTTTGCTTTCATGATTCCAAAGTACTTTTGTTTCATCCATTACAGATCGAAAAAAAGCAGCATATCGATTGTCACGAATGAATTTTAGCCAAACATCAATTAAAGATTTTTCATAAGAATCAATGGAGTGTTCATTGTATTTGGATAAATCTTCTGATCGAACACCAAAAAGTTCCGAAAAAAGTAATCTTTTATAAGATCTAGAGTTATTTGAGTTTATCAAACATTCTAATAAATTTTCAATCTGGTCTGCTTCTCTTGATTGAAAAATACCTCTTTGTTTGTATATGGAACAAGGAATACCCGCTTTAGATAAAACTTTTTCGACAAGTTCGGTTTCGTTTTTGCTGCCACATAATATTGCAATGTCTTTTAGTTTAACCAGATCTGGTGTAGTTTGATCCTTTTTGAAAAAAGATAATGATTGCTCTTTTTTTTGAAAGGAGAGGATCTCGTTTTTAATTGATTCCGCCCAGTTGGTTCTAGCTTGGCTAACATTAGGAAATTTGTTTGGGTATTGAATTATATGAATTCCATACTCATCGGAATTTTCATAACGATATTTAATTTGGGTGGTATCGGGATGATTTACCGGATGGTATTGGTAGTTTTCTTTTGCCGAACCCGGTTCCTCGATTGGGAAAAAACTAGTTTCCCCCAAGGGTTTTGTTTGATTATGGAAAAGAAGATTTAGTCCATTTACAATTTCTTTAGTAGAGCGATAGTTAGTTGATAAACTTGCTTTAGAATCGGGAAAATCATTGGCAGCTTCTAGATAAATTCCAATATCTGCACCTCTAAATCCATAAATACTTTGTTTTGGATCACCAATACAAAATAACATTCGGTTCTCATCTTTCGGATCCATAAAAAGAGAACGAAAAATTTGGTATTGGTTTTTGTCCGTATCTTGAAATTCATCCAAAATACAAACTTGGAATCGTTCTTTTAGCGATTTTATGAGTGATGGATTGGGGGAAGTCACGACGGATTCATGTACTTTAAGAATCATTTGGTCATACGTAAGCGCATCATTAGTTTTCAATTGTGTTTTTGAATCTTCTGCCAATCGAAAAACTGTTTCTTGTAAAAACCAATTCCCGTCTAAATCAATTTCGTCGAAGGGAAATATTACTTCAAGTAATGGAATTATATTTGCGATTTGAGATTGAACTTTGAGAGATTCGCTAGTTAATTTTTTAACTATATTTTTCCCGGTTAACAGTAAATAGGAGAACCCTTGGTAAACCACACCTTCTGAAGTTCTTTGTAAACTTTCAATTTTTTGTAATTCGGTTTTGAGTGTTTTTAAATCTTTTGAAGTAAGTGCCGTAACAAAATGAGTTAAAGAATTCCAATTCTCGATCCATTTGTTTAATGTTCTTTTATCTCCTTGTTCTAAGATCGATTGACCAATAGGCCCAAGTAAAGATTGTACAACCTGTTCTAAGGTCGGCAGAATTTGTTCTAAATTTGGTGAAGTGATTCTTTCTTCTAGGGTTAAACTTTTGGGGAAATAATAGTTTTTGGTATCGGAAAGAAGTTTGGATACAGCAAAACTAATCGATGATTCTTTTTCTAAAGCTTTTGATTCGATTAGGATTTTTGCGAGTTCTTCTGTTTCTTTTCCTCCCCAATGGTTTCGTTTTAATTGGTAAAAACTATTTTTGACAATTTCATCTGTGTTTGTTAGTCGAAAATTCGGGTTGTTTTGTGTTTCGATTGGGTATTCTTTCAAAACCATATTACAAAACCCATGTATGGTTGAGATGGTTACTTGATCCAAATCTCTTAAGTAACGATAGAATTCAGGTTTTTTCCCATCGTCCGAGAGATCTAAAATTTTTGTTTTGAGTCTCGCTTTTAGTTCTCCTGCAGCTTTTTCTGTAAAAGTAAGAATTAGAGTATTTAGAATGCGATTTTCAACAATGTTGTTTTTTACGTCAAATTCCATTATCTCACCTAACATTTCCATGATGAGATGAGTTTTTCCTGTTCCTGCGGAGGCTTCAATAAATTTGGGTTTCGAACTTAAGGGATGATTCATTAATTAGAATCCTTTTTTGAGAAGAGGCACGAGGATTTCCCATATGGAGCGGAGAGAAAAATTTTCTAATAAAACTTTTGTATATGGAGAAAGTTTCATTAACTTATTTTCGAAATGTAAGATAGTATCTGATTCCTCTAATAAAAAATAATTCCATATCTGATCCATGATATCTGGATTTTTTTCAATTTCTTCCAAAGAATGTTTTGCGAAAAATATATTTAGACCCGCGTTGGGTATGTATTTTGGAGATTCATCCGTCACTAGCGTATAAACAGAATTTAAATAAGATTTTGCATCAGATTCAGTAAAAGCAGAAAAATCTAAAAAACTTTCGTTTTTAAAATCTCGAGAATTAGAAGGAATGACTACAAGTTTTTTTCCAATACTTCGAAACAAACAAGCGCTAATTAAAATATGGGCCATTTTGCCCAAATAATCCTTTAGGTATTCGTTTGGTGGTTTTGGTTTATCATACAAACTTCCAGAGTAAAACCAATAGTAAATACCTTCTTTTTCAATTAGCGTTTCCCATTCTCCAATAATGTTACAAACATCTGTTATACTGTAAGGATTTAGTTTTTTACAATTTCGTAAGCCAGTATCTCCTAAAGATACGGCGTTTAAATAAATGGAAGAGTATACTGATTGGAATAATGAATCTTTGAGGATTCTAAATCTTTCTGAAATAGAGGTTAGTTCTTCTAATAGAACTTCTGAAGACACAATATGAAATGCTCCATAAGGGAACTCAGCTTCTTGTTCTTTTTTAGTTGTGTATTCGTTCAAATAGGTTTGAATTTTATTTCGATCCCAATTCCAATCTTTTTCTGCTACCAATGATTCTGCGAATAAAGGAATAAAAACTTTTTTAATCGTAAAAATTTCTAAACGGTTCAATCGAAAAGGTTCTTCTTCTAATTCCTCTTCATCTTCCCAAGTGGTGCCTAAATTTTCAGATAGGGAAGTTAAAATTGGATTTTTGAGACCATTCGCCAATTGGTGTACTGAGATTTCCATTTGTACTTTTTGATTTGCCTCTGATACAATTAATGAATCTGGATTTGTAAAGTTTGGGTTTAATAATGATTTTTCTGTTTCTCTAATATCTTTGATATTCCTAACATAATCAAAAGATGGAAATTGGTTCTCTTCATAGAATCGACTATAGGATGTTAAAGGGAGCTCCACTGCTTTTTTGATTTCCATAGTGGTCATCACTTCAAAGAGAGTAGAACATGGTTCGAACTCTTTGTCTTCCAGGGTATTTTTACCTACATAGGAAAATGTAATACTTTCTTCAGCAGAAAGAATGGACTCCCAAAAAAGGGACTCTTGGATTTCTCTCCGATTTAGATCCCAAGGTTTAGAATCAAATCTACGTAAATTAAATCTAGATCGATCAACCGATCCTGGAAATTTCCCTTCTCCAAGTCCCGCAATGTATACATGTAAAAATGGAATGGGACGCATTGGTTGTAATAAAGAAACAGTAACACCTTCGGTTAAATAATTACCTCTATGCATAGGTATATTCGAAAAAACTTCTTCTGTGATTAGAGAAATCATTTCTAAAAAATCTTTTGTATTGTTCCAATCGTGATTACACCAAGGTTCGATAGCACGTAACCATTGATTGAAAAAATTTCTTTCGTTTTCCAATTCACCTTCAAATTGAAACAACTGTTGGAATAAAATTTCAATTGATGAAAAACGATTTTCCTTTGAGGTTTTAATGACCTTGTCGGTTAGTTCAATTTGAATATATTTAATTCGGTGCCACACTTCTACGAATTGAATGATGGTTTCATTAGAAGAAATAGCCTTTGTAGCTACCTGTATTTTTTCCCAGGCGTTGTTTTCATCTGCAATCATAGATACAACGGCTCTTTTCAGCCCGAACGAAATTGTATAAGGATTTTCTTGGTTTCCTTCTTCATAAATAGAACCAAGAGAATGAATCAAATCTAATATTTTTTGAGTATTTGTTTCTTCGTCATTGTCACTTGTCCCAGCGATCAATGAATTTTTAAATAAAATATGAATATCATCTTTTTCGAATCGATCATTTGTAAAACATCGAAACAAGGTAGATAAAGCCGAATAAAGTTTGGATGTATCTTTGGCAACTAAGTCCGTAATCGAATATGGAATTTTTAGCAAATGAGGTAGGGAGTCTTTTTTTTGAGATGTATAAATGCCACCATCAAACACCCATTCTACGGCAGAACGGTAGTCATTCATGTTTGGTACAAGAATTGCAAAGTCAAGTAAATTGAGTTTGCCCTTACTCAAACTAATTTTGTTGAGCATATCATGTGCAATAGATTCTAACTCGCGGTACACTGAAGGAGCATTCCAAACTCGAACTGTTTGGTCTTCCAGATAATTGTCTGGTTTTGGTGATTCTTCTAACAAAAACGCTTTTAGTTTGGACAACATCCCGCCACTAACAAATTTTGATTTTTGTTTTGAGTACTGATCTTTCGAAAATTCTTTTGCTAAATAGGATTGCGGTTTGGAAAATTTAGATAAATAGTTTTTTGTTTTTTCAGAATTTTTTCCTATCGTTTTCCCATTGTGGAACTGATAGATATGAACTACTAAATTGGAATTTTTGGATGATGTAGTTTCTTTTAGAAAATCAATGTAAGTTCCTGATAAATTTGATAAACAAAACAAATGTAAATTACCATTTAATGGTAACTTTTTTCCTTCTTCTAGGTATCGGAATAAGTTTTTTGGTTTAGAGGAGTCTTTATAAATTTCTGTATATAATTGTTTTTCTAACTCCCAATATGGATCTTTTTTTAATTCATCGGGAATAGATTTGTTTTCCGATCCGATTCCAAGCCAATCTTTGATCCACCCTTCTCTATTTAATTCATAATCTTTAAAATATTTCGTTAGTACATCGGAAAGATAATATAACTTGGGAATTTCTTCTAAATAAGTTTCAATTTCAGGAAAATTTTTTAAGATAACTTTTTGTTTTTGATAGAGTAGAGAAAAACATTCTTTTTTTAAGGTATCATATTGATAAAGAGAGGATTGTTCTTCGTAAGGTTCTATATTCAAAGATTGGAATATTATTTTTAGGATGGCTTTTTCTAAAAATGTAAACTCTATATTTAAAGATAAATAAGAAGTATCAAATTTGGGTAAGTTTAGCCTTAACCAAGGGATAAGATTTTGATTAGGTACCACAACTAATGGGCGTTTTAGTGGATTTTCTTTTTGATTTTCCTTAATTTGTTTCCCAAGTTCGGTGGTGATATCTTTTAAATGGAGGCCAGCGTAATAATGTATCGGCAACGGGGTTCCCTTTTCCTAAATCATACTGATTCTCGGCTTTGTACGAACCAAGTCCATTCTTAATCAAGTTTGGATTTAGGAAAATGAAAAGAGTGGGGGCGCCATTTCCGGCTATCCGCTGCAATCTTTCGCAAGGATGCGAAAGGATTTCCGCTACTATCCGGGGCGTTAGAATTTTTTGTTTTTTTAGAAAAGACGGGAGAGGAAATCCTCTCCCAATTAATGAACTAACGATTTATAGGTGAATTTATTTACATTTCAAAACTATCATTGACTCCGATCATTCACTTTCAAAACGAAGAGTGGATGCTGTGGAAGTGCTATGTTTAAAAGTTGTCGTGTATAATGAAACTGGTTTTGGGACTGCATACATTGGATCAATATTGTCAATCGCAAGAGCAAGGCGACTTCCTACTGGAAAATCATGAGCTACTGCTTGTAGATCAACATTAAGATCTGTATCTTTTCCTTTGACACCAAATAGAGTTGCTGTTCCGTGAGAAATCAGTTTCCCCGTTCCCCAAATGTCCACCTCATACAAATACACGACAACATGAGGTGCTGTGTCTGAACTATTAATTCGACCTTTGTAAAAAGTACGCCCGCGTATTTTAAGAACACTCGTCAATGCGTCAGAAATATAAACCATCGCATTGGTGCGGTCAATCAAGTTGACATTTGTAGTCACAGGTACAGACACTGCTCCATCCAAAATTTCTGATAAAAGGGGAACACCTGTTGTGACACTTGTTCCGCCTGAAAGAATGGTATCGTTTCCGTTGGTTGTATTCGCAGTAGTGGTGATTTTCCCAGGAGTGAGAAGTCCCATCGGTCTCAAATGATAAGTCCTTTCTACTTTATTTGGATTTGGCCAAGCCGAGTAGTTAACTCTTGCCGAAGAAAATCTTTTTTGAATGGAAACTTTTGGTTTTGTCATGATTCCATTTTGGATTCCTTTTAACCAATAATCAAACCAGTCATAAGCATTGGTCCAAACATAGTTATCAAGACCAAGTACACCGCCGATTTCTGCAGTAGCATGAATTCCATTATTCAAATCCAATTTTTTAGGTACAGTGAGTTGTTCAAAGTAAGGAAGGATTTGGTTTGGTTGGAAAAGATTATCTTGTGAGTTATTAGAAATATAAACGGGTTTACCTGCGGCATTAAGAGCGTTAACTGCACTATTAGGTGAACGTTCACTTGCCCAGGCCAAAACAGTCGCAACATCTCTTGTATCAAGAAGTTTGCCAAAGTTTTCTGCAATGATTGGATCCATTCTCCCAGTGATGTAACCTGCTGTAACTAAAAGTAATCCCCACACAAGTCTTGGAGTTTGGTTTCCGTACAATGAATCTGGTAAACTTCCCCAACCACTCATCGCAACGGCTGTTTTAATTCGAGGTTCTTTGCTGAGTCCTAGGAGAGAAATTCCTGCACCATAAGAAATTCCCGCAATACCAATGTTCGCCGGATTTACTGGAGCAATGGCCAATAGAAAATCAATTCCTTTGGAAAGGTCTTGCATATCTTTTGGTCCAGCAACGTTGATCAGTCCACCTGAAGTTCCAAAACCCCTTGTGTTGTAACTGAATACTACATATCCTTTTTTAGCAAGTTTTGCAGCTGGAACAATATATTCATATTCATTCAGTGCCCAACTGTTAACAAAGATCACTGCAGGGAAAGGACCTGTTCCTGATTTTGGAATGAAGAGGTTCCCCGTAATTTTGACACCATCATTACTTAAGAAAGAAATGTTGTCGTTGAAGGAAAAACTTCCGTCATTTTCTTTTGCAAATGCAGATTGGATGTTTCTAACATTTGCCGCATTACTTAATTGAAGAGCTTCTGGTGAAGCAGTTGTACTGGAATTGGATCCGTTTAACACACCAAGTACGGCTGCGTTGTCTTTTGAGTTTTGGTTTCCATTTTGTCCACAAGCCACAAGAAGGAAGACCCCAAGTGGTAAAAGCAGACGGTAGATTTTTTGCTTTTTCATAATTCGCCTCTGAATTGCCTCAAATTTACCATGAATACGACCAATTGGCGTCTAAGATGGCGATTTTGGACGATTTTTTGGGTCTAATATCATGATTTTGTACTAATTCTTTGTACGAACGGCTCCCAAAGTGTTGACGGATCCGTGCATATTGTCCGAATTTTGCAACATGTTCGAGTTTTTCGGTTCATGGCTCCAGTTCGGAGCCTGGTATCATTTCATTTTAGGAATCGGTATCCTAGTGAAAGAAAAGGGTTCTAAAGGTTTCCCCTTTGCTATGATTGCTGCCTTTTCTGGTGGAACTTTGATTTTTTACGCCTATCGCTTGTATGTTGGATTCGAATTTGAAACTCCTATCTTGAATCATGGTTACGTTCCCATTATTTTTTTGATTCCTGGGAGTATGCAGTACACAATTGAACAATTTCTAAGTTCAGAACCTATTCCTTTAGGTGGGTTAAAACGATTGTATCCTACTTTTTTTGTGGTTCTCCTCCTGCTTCTTCTACAATGGATTGCTCCTCATCTTCTTTTACAGTCGATGAATCAAAGTTTTGCGGGAGCTCCATTCTCCATACCCGAAATGATTTCTGCAGTTGGATGTGTTTACTGGGTTGGTACTTTTGTGTGGATGATTTACCAATATAGAATGATTCTCTATCGTAATCCCAACAAAGAAGCAAAACTAGGTGTTCAAGTTTTAGGAATGATTTTAAAGGGAAATATTACTTTTGCTAGTTTTATCTTTCTGAGTACGTTTCTTCGTTGGCATACAGGAATATATTTTACAGCAGGACTTGCCACGCTTATGGCAGTCATTGCTTTTATTGGAACAGAAATCAATCATCAATTGTTTAAGGACCTTTTACCTGAACTTCGGCAGTCGTATCGAACTTCTCGAATTCTAAATTTGAATTTGGAAAAGTTAAAACACGATTTGGATACTTTATTCGCGGTAGAATTTGTTTATCGCGAAGAAGATTTGAACTTAGCATCACTTGCCGAAAAATTAGGAATCAAAGATTACCAACTGAGCGAATACATCAATGCCTATCTTGGTATGAATTTTAATCGACTAGTAAACGAATATCGTATTGCAGAAGTTTGTAAACTAATTGAAGGAAACCCAAAGGCAAATTTATTATCCCTCGGTTACCAAGTAGGTTTTAATTCCAAAGCCAATTTTAATTTAGCCTTTAAGGCATTCAAAAAAGTATCCCCCAGCGAATATGCGAAATCTGTTGGCAAAGGGTAAAAGCAGGTATGGTCCATCGGGAAGTTATTTTTTCCCTTTGGGTTTTTTCTTAGAAACTGTATACCCTAAAGTAAATGCCATCTTCCAAATCATTTCTAGATGTTCCTTGGCATCTGCGATACTCGATTCTGTTTTGGAATCTGCTAAAACAGAGTGCAAATGAAATTCGTTGGTTCCAAACCGAACGACATTGGGAGTCATGTGAATCCATGTATGCCAACCATATTCTCTTTGTTCTGGATAAAAGGTGAGTAAAATACCTGGTTCTTCTATTTTTGGCATTGTTGGTATTTGATTTTCTAACTTACGTCTGGCTGCCATATCAAGCATCGTACGTGTTTCTGAACTAGATTTTGTTTCTTTCCAATGTTTTTGGATTCTATCATCTCCTTGTTTCCCATACCATCTCCAAAGGAGGGGCAAACGAAGCCCTAAACTTTCTTCATAGATACTGGAATCATAAGACTCATGATTAGTCATATCCAAACGATTCACAATCACTTGTGAAATGGTTTCAAAAGATGATTCCCCATCTAACAAAAAAAGTTTTGCAGCAAGTAAATCAGTCCATACATACCAATCTGGACTTGGGTTTTCCAGTTGTGTTTTGATTTCAGTTGAATTCATCTTTAAAACTTGATTCCATTTCATGGATTCTGGTTCCATAACTCGCATAAACTGTAACAGATAAGCCTTCCAAGATGGTGCTGCATAAGGTAATTTTAAAATTTCTATAAAATGCGGAAACACGCTTCGTCCTTGAAAGAAAAGGGCTTTGATTGCCTCCCATCTATCGTAAGAACCTGAATATTTATATTCATCCAAGGAATATCGTAAGGATTCAACAAGCCAAGGTCCACCGTAACGAACAACATCATCATGTTTGTACTTTGTTTCTCTAATTTTTTCGAACACATGTTGGATGCTATATTTTTCCGGATGGAGGATTGCCAGAGGTAACATTGATTTGTTTTTTGCAAGTGATGAAGCATATTTATCGGATCCATCAAATTCGGGAGCTTCTGCTCCAGTTAATGTTTCCCAAGCACTCCTTGCTTCTACTTCAACATAGCTCCACGAATAATCAACCATAGGATCCGGATCTGCATAGATATGATACCAAAGATACTCTTTGAATTTATATAATTTTCGTTTTTTGATACATCGAATGATTCCATAAACTCGAACCTGATCTCCTTTGTTCCCTAAAATTCGTTCCGCAAATTTCGTATACTCTTCGTTATCTGATTCAAGAAAGAGTAAACCAGCGAGATAACAAGCTTTTAAATCGATGGAGACTCCAGGATCATTTAACTCATCAACTTCGTTAAAAAATTTAGAGAGTTCTTGTTTTGCTTTTTCAGGCTCCATTTTTGCCCAAGCAATCGCCGCTTCGGAAATATTAATGATTAGACGTAATTCTAGATAGGAGCCTCGATCTCTCCCTTTGATTTGAAAACTCTTTCTTAAATATTCTGCAATGATTCCAATGTGTTCGTTTAAGCCTAAATGAGCACATACAGCGAAGGCATTTCCGACACTCATTCCGAAGTATTTAAAATGATCACGGTAGGTAAAAAGTTTTTGAATTAATTCAACTGAAACTTCATCTAAAGTCAAAATTCTCTCTTGTAAAGCCTCGTTCAAGTGAGTGTACACTGTGAACATGTTATTTAAGGTAGGGCCTTCTTTTTGAACCTTTTGATTGATTTCTTTTACGTTGTCTAAAGTTTCAAAAGCCCGCCAAGCTGCATCTGCTAAAATGGATCTGGATTCCTTGTGGTCGCTTTGAATCAAAGCTTCTACAACATACTCCATCCTCGGATCATCTTGTTTGAGTTTATGAACTGCTTCTCTTAGAGAAATCATAGCACCGTCATCGTTCAACATTCCGATGGTTTTTGTAATTCCACAGAAGGCTTTTTTGTTATCTGCATCATACTTTAAACCTTGTCGAAAGGCTGCGTTGATCACAACAGAAAGTCGTTTGTCTAACTTTTCGGGATTGTATGGCCAAGTATTATAAGCACTATCCGTACGCTCTCTAAAATAATCTTCAATGAGTTTTTTCAGATTTGGATCTTTTTTGGATATCTCTTTGAGAATGGTATCGTGTGTTAATACATCATCAGGGTATTCTTCTATTAATTGAAAAAGATCTGAATCTGATTTTAGTCGAGTTTCTAATTCTTTTTTGGAGATCGTTTTTAGATTTGAAAAACCTAAACTATCATTATATAACTGTGCATTCTTTGGCTCTATTTGTTTGGGATCAGCATTACTAAAAGTTTGAGTCCGAATTTTTTCTACCTTCTCTGATGAAAGATTGAATAAAGTTTTGGACTGACCATCCAGGTAACTAAGTAAATGTTTACTAAGTAATGGAATCACCTTGCCTTTGCATTTGCTAGCGAGTTTGATTGTTTCTCTACATGCTTCTTCATTTTTAAGATAGAAATGATGGAGAATCCAATACGCGGCTAAGTTTGGATAGTTTTTGATTTCTACTTTTTCTTCTTCCCAAATTGTATATGAGGGAGCATCTGCTAATTTTTCGGTAAATGCGTAAGCTGGTTCTCCATAAGTATGCCCTAATAACCAAGCCGATCTTTCAAACATATCTAATGAATTGTTGTATATAGGTTTGTTTTCGTAAAATTTTGTGGCTTCTTTTTCAAATGCCTTAATCAAACTTTCTTTAATTTCAGAAACTAAGATGGGTTCTTTTTCTTTTTTATCTGGATTTTCTTCTTCAAATTCTTCTTCATCCTCATCATCATAACTTTCATTAGTATCATTTGTCCAGTTGTCCGCAATGAAATGACTGATTGAGAAATAAGGTAGACTTTCCAGTTCTCCGATTTCATGGTTATAACGATTCACTTCAACTGATTCATTCTCATTTGGTAATAAGTTAAGCCAACAAGTATCACCCCCTCCGTCAGATGCAAAAGTATAAGAGCCATTGAAAAAAAACATCAACCCACTATAAGTTCCTACTAACCAACTTAGAATCTCGTCTGGGTCTTGAATTTTGACTAACCTTTCTGTAGAGGAAATACTATAATCAAAACCACCGTCTTCATCTTCCTCCATTTCGTCTTCTTCGGCAGAGTGGTGATCAATCATATTCCAAACATCTGAAACTTCGTACATAATGGATCTGTATGCTTTTTTTAAATTTTCCCATTCTAAAATTTCTTTTCCAGGTTTAAAACCAAACATAGATTCAAAATCTTTTAAATATTTTTGATTGAACTTGTTTTTATTTTTTTCAGATATCTTTGAAAATGTATCTTTTAACGATTGGAACACCAACATTCTATCTATGATGATTTCTTTTAAATTCCCAAAATAAAAATCTGTTTTTTGAAGTTTTAGTTTTGTGTTTTGTTTCATTACGCCAATTCTCTGTTTAAAATAAAAAATGATTCCGAATAATGTTTGCCGGAAAGTTTAAGCCAAAAGTTATCAGAATTATCTTTTTCAAAACCGATCACATTCATATCTGCAGATAATCTATCGTATAAATAGTGAGGTGTTAGGGTCAAAGTATCTAAATTGAAATTTAGTAAATGTTTTTTTGATGGAGTTTTATTCCGTTCTTTTAGGAGCAAAGTAAGATTGGATTCATCTTCAATGGAGATATCCTGAAATTCCAGATAGGATCCAAAATAGGATTTCATTGTGTCATCATATAAATCCAATGTATGTTTCAATTCACCATCTTTGTTTCTTACTTCTAACTTAGAATCGGAATATAAAAAGATCATATTGGAATTTACTTTTACATTCATCGGAGCACCACTGGTGGAAAATTCTGAAATTAAATTTCCTTCTAAATTTAAAATGTAAGCTGTTTCTATATTGTTTTCAGTGACTAAAATTCTCTTATTACTTACTTGATTTAGATTTCTTAAATTTTTAAACTCTAATTTACAATTTAAAAGATCCCAATTGGCCCCATCCCATCGATGGATTTGTTTTCTTCCACTTGTATTTGCAAAGATTACGTAAGTATATAAGCCAATATTTAAAATTTGATACGGTGCTGAATTTTGTAATTTTGGCGAAGGTAAATTAAAAAACTTATCTTCATTGTAATAGATAACAGAATTTGAAGATCCAAATGTAACACTATCAGGATTGGAATGAAAGGGGTTGTCGCTTGCTAGATAAATTCCAACCGGAAATTCATACCGAGTGATTTCTATTCCGTCATTCTTGTATAGGATAGGACTTTGGTTCCAAGAACCGATCCAAATATTCCCTTGAACATCTCGTTCAAATAATATTCTTTCGAATCCAGTGATAATGGAATCTCTGTTTACGCCTTTTGTGATATTAATGTTTATCTCTTTCATGTTGTTTTTTAAAAACTTTAAATGCAAATTGAAAACTATGCTCGTTTAGGCAATTTATTTTTTATTTAGGTGTTTTTG
Organism: Leptospira congkakensis; assembly: GCF_004770265.1. Taxonomy (NCBI): domain Bacteria; kingdom Pseudomonadati; phylum Spirochaetota; class Leptospiria; order Leptospirales; family Leptospiraceae; genus Leptospira; species Leptospira congkakensis. The sequence continues at coordinate 21,331 of NZ_RQGQ01000002.1, read as the reverse complement.
AAACCAAATACCGTGAATACCACTACAAGTGATTGTATTTCGTATCGAAATCCATATTTCGAATATTAAATATTTGGAATATATAAAGTCTCAAAGAATTCTATAAGACAATTTTTTAAAATTAAGATATTTTTTCTGGGAAAGAAATCGAATATAGTTGTTAATGTGCTAGTTTGGTAATCATAATGACCCATCTAGAGTTATTATGAATAAGATTTTCATTATTTCTAATAGAAAACAAAATAGACTCGAAAGAGAAATTGAATCGTTCTGTTGAAGGTTTACTTCGTGAACTTAGTTTTGAAGTGATCAATGTAGATACATGGAAATTGTTGCATTTTAAAAACCCAATGCCATCCTCATTACCGTCTGAATCAGGATTTCTATGATCCTTTTTGTAAAGTATGTATAGAAACAAAACTGTAAAGGATGTACGAGCACACTCAATCGACTATTGTCTGTTATGCGACATAATATACATTCTCGGAAGCTACCAATGCGAATTACTTTTTTTAACTAGCAATGGAATCATTTTCTTTTTAGTGATTCCGAAGTAATGTAAGTTTAAAATGGAAGAACGCTATTTTTAGTAATTTGTTAGGTTTCGATTTAAGGAACACGCTAAATCGATATATTCAAATTCTTTTTAATTTCTTTTTGTAGAGTCGGAGCCACATTGGCTTCTGTAGCATATTTTTTCCATTCGGAAACGATACTCTTTGTCTGTTCAATAATGCTATGAATTTGGAGATTTTTTAAATCAGCTTTTTTCCCAAGTTGGATCAAATCATCAATTAGAAACTTTTCTCGTTTACCATTAATGCTCATTTGGTGACGGTTTGTCCATTGCCCATTAGGATTGTAACTATAGGTCATATCAAATGCAGGAGATAACCTCCACTTTCCGTCTTTCCCCATCAGAAATGCAATATTTTTGGTATGATCATCTTGATTACGAGAAATAACATTAAATACAGCCCTTCTGAATTGTTGTTCTAGGGCTACCCTAGTATTTTCTGAAATTATTTTACGAATCACTTCTATTGCCTGTTCGTAACTATATGCACCTGCCATATTAAAGTCATAATGCGCGATTGCACAAAGAGATTGCATATGTAGTTTTTCACCACCTATTGTTCGATCAAATCGCTTAGTCATAAAATGATGTCGATTATTTTCAGTTAATAATCTAGATTCCATCATTTGAATCCCACAATCTAAAGCCATACGATAATAAGCGTATTCAATATTACCAAACCCTTTGGGATCATTTAATTCTTTGTCTTTGTTATTTTGAATTCCATCTAACTTTAGTATCCAATAAGAGAATTCCTCTGTAGTATTTACTTGGCCTGAACGCACTTCTCCTGTTTTTTCGTTATACGCAATAATACATTTTGCTCTCGCTCCACCAGCCGATGAACCAATGGTAAGTAGACTCGTTAGGTTTTCTTTTAGTTTCTTTTGATTTTTTATATCGAGTTTAGATGAATATTTTTTTCGATGATTTAATATCTCAGAAGCCAACTTTACCATTTCAGCAACTTCAATAGGAACATTTTTAGTTCTAAGTCTATAGGTTGCAGGTTTAAATTCCAATGCTCCCATTCCCCGTTCCCCTATATAACACAACCTTTCCACTGGATTAAATGATTGTAAATTCCTTCCCATAGCAGAAAGCCAAACATCGATTAAAGCATTCCCAAATTTATCTGGTAAAGAATCGGCAAGCATCCCGGGGAGACCTTTGTATGTATCTAAATTGAGGTTCCTGAATGAATAGAGTGTGCGACTTTTTGGCATTAGAATGGGAGATGGTTCAACGGGTGCATTTAAAAATTGGTTTTCATATTCAAAGGATGCAAATCTACCTTCTTCATTCCAAGAAACATAACCAACAAGACTATCCCAAAGATAAACCTTGGCTAAGGTTACAGGATCATTCATTTTGATTTTCCCCAAATCCATTCTTTATCTTTGTTAGGTGATTCTATTTTCTGTTTCCTTACTCTTTCTCTAGGTTTTTTTGTTTTTGATTTTGCAACTAAAGCTAAGGATTGATTTGGATCTCTAAAGATGAGTTGAAATTCGTTTAATAAATCCAATTCTTTTAAAAGAGAAAGTAAGTTGAGTAAGGATATATTCCCTTTTCCCGTTTCTAAGCGAGCGATAGAAGACGGTGAAACTCCACTCCTTATGGAAAGTTCTTCTTGAGAAAGTTCCATCTGGACACGTCTTCCTTTCAGAGACCTTCCCATGATTTCTAGAATTTGATATAAATTTTTATCAGTCCAATTCATTCTAAATAGTAATATATGATAGGTTATGATATTTTCAAGCCATAATTTGTCATATATGCCTGTTAAATGTATATATAGTAAATAGTCATATATAAAGATTTAAGACAATAAAACAATATAATTGTTCATATATGACTATTTACTATCTTAAAATTCGTGTCATGGATAGCGCGCGAGCTCTCCATGACCATTGGAGAAAAATTTATCTTTGATCAATTGTAAACTTGAGTTTATTTCAATTTTTTCTATGTTGCAAATTGAAAGGATGGCAAACTATCTTCTGGTTCACGTATTCTTTGTTTGATGAGAAAAGTTCTAATGAGCCCCTTCCCTTTAATTTCTATTTCCCCTCTTTCTTCCAATTCAAAATCAGATTGAATCAATTTTGCAGTTGATTCTGTAATTTGGATTTCATTTGGAAGCCCTTGAGACTCCATTCGTGATGCTAAGTTAACAGCATCTCCCCAGATATCATAAATAAATTTTTTAGTTCCTATCACACCAGCAACCACAGGGCCAGTGTTGATTCCAATACGCATACTGAGTTTGTTTCCACTTTTTCCTAAACGAAGTCTCGAAAGTAAGGCCTTCATATCCCAAGCCATATGTGCAGCTAATAGAGAATGGAATTGATCCGGGATCGGTAGTCCAGCCACAGCCATATATGCATCACCGATGGTTTTGATTTTTTCTAATTTATACTTTTCAGCTAAAACATCAAAATAGGAGAATATCTCATTTAAAATACGGACCACTGCCTCGGGTTTCATACCGGATGAAATTTGAGTGAAGCCAACAATATCAGCAAATATCACAGAAACTTCGGGGTAACTATTTGCTATTAAACCTTGTTTTTCTTTTAGTTCTTCAGCGATAGCTTTTGGCAAAACATTTAACAGAAGTTTTTCGGCTCTTTCTTGTTCATTTCTCACTTTCTCATATGCATTTGCAATTTCAACTCTAGTGTCTTCATTTTCTTTTAGAGTCGTACGTACTTTGCCTAAAACCAAATTGTACCTTTCGGCAATTTGTCCTACCTCTGTAAAAGGTTCTACAGGAACATCTAAAGTCAAATCACCTGTTTTGTGTTGATAATCCATGGATAAAAATAAATCGATGAGTTCTGTTGTGGCTTTGTGTTCAGAGATATTCAAACCCATTCTTTCTTCCATTTCATCCACTCGCAAACGATAAACCCTATTAATGCCTTTGAAAATAATATAGGAAACTCCAAATGCAAACAAACCAACAACGAATGAACCTAAAATCTGAATTAGGATAATATCCCATCTCCCATTAGTAGCTCCTAACGATTCAATATCTCCAAAAATACCAACAGCCAGTGTTCCCCAAAGTCCTCCGACTAAATGAACAGGCACAGCACCAACTGCATCATCAATTTTCCACCTTAGGAGTAACTTTTCTGCAGGGATGGTAAGTGCACCTGCAATCATACCAATCATAGCAGCTTGTTCTGGGTTGACACAATCCGCACTGGCAGTGATAGCAACAAGACCCGCCAAAGATCCGTTTAATGGAGAAATTGCCTCTGGGTAACCTTTAACTATCCATGTTAAAAAAAGAGCAACCAACATTGAAAATCCCGAGGCAATGATTGTGTTTAAAATAACTATTGGAACAGAGCCATTAAATGCCAATGTACTTCCGCCATTAAACCCCATCCATCCGAACCAAAGTATAATTCCACCTAACATTGCCAAAGGTAAATTGCTGCCCGTAACGGCTTTTGATGGTTCACCGTCTTTAAATCTACCCAATCTTGGGCCTACAACCAGAAGTAAAGCCAAGGAGACCCAACCTCCAACACTATGTACTTGTGTTGATCCAGCAAAATCATGGAATCCTAATTGTTCTAACCATCCACTAGAAGATTTGATAAATGATCCTCCCCAAACCCAATGTCCAACAATAGGATAGATGATACCGGAGATCAGTGCTGTCGCCAAAAGATAAGATGGAAATTTTAATCGTTCTGCGACTGCACCAGATACAATGGTAGAGGAAGTTCCACAAAACATAAGTTGGAATAAAAAGAAGGTTGGAGGCCAAGCATTGTCTTTAGGGAAACTTGGTAAAAATAAATCCATTCCCAATAATCCATAGAAGGAAGAACCAAACATGATTCCAAACCCAAACAAATAAAATAATAAAGTAGCAACTCCAAAGTCTGCTATGTTTTTAATGGCTACATTGATTGAATTTTTAGCGCGTGTTAATCCAGACTCTAATACTAAAAACCCGCCCTGCATCATCAGGACAAGCCCAGAGCAAACAAGTACCCATAAAATATCTAAAAGACTTTTTTGAATCGACATCCCTACCCTCTAAATCTAGATTTATTTAGATGAATCTACCTAAACATCTCTATTGATTCAATGAGATGATCTAAACCTGCATTCATCCAGCAAGTCGAATTCCATATTATTTCACCTAACAGTCATTTTAAATAGAAAATTGAAAATCAAACCAATCGGAAATTGTTTACAATATGAGCAACCTGCTTAGGCTTTGTTCCTGCGCCGTCATATGTTCTTATGAAATTAACAATAAAGGTAAAACCAAATAACAAAAAACCGGGTATTGAGTTTCTGACAGAAACTGATTGTATTGTTCGATTAAAATCCCCACCTGTCGACGGGAAAGCCAACGAAGAATTGATAACGCAACTTGCCAAATATTTCAAAGTTCCCAAAGGAAATATAGAAATTTTGTCTGGATTTAGTTCTAGAACTAAAGTAGTTTTAGTAACTTCTCGAGATCATGATTAAACTGAATGATGGCCTTTACTTTAAAATTTGTTAAATTGATTTTTGCAAATGAAACAGGAATCACCGAATCAAGACACTTGATTCTTTGGGTAACGTAAAATGGAAACGAGAACCTTTACCTAAATTACTTTCAACATGGATACTTCCTCCATGTTTTTCGATAAACTCTTTACATAAAATCAACCCAAGTGCAGTACCTCTTTCACCAAGTGTCCCAGGCATACTCTTTTGTTTTGCATCGATACGAAACAAATAGTTTTTGATTTCTTCTGTCATTCCAGTTCCAAAATCTTCAACAGAGATTTCTATATCATCGATGATTGGTTCAGCAGAGATTCTAATTTCGCTACCTGGGTGAGAGTATTTAACAGCATTTGAAATTAAATTTCTAAAAATAGTCTCTAACATCTTTTCATCTGCATATACCATAACAAGAGGATCTACAGAATTTTTTACTATAATTGACTTATTTTGGATAGAAAAAGAAACAGAAGCTATAGACGACTCTATAGATCGATATAAAGAAACATCTTCAGGAAAAAAAGAAATTTCACCCGTTTGAGAACGCGCCCAAGTAAGTAAGTTTTCTAGTAATACATAGACTTCCCCGGATGATTGAAATAGTATGCTGAGATCGTTCTTTGTACGTTTTAAAGGCCTGGTATCCAAATCCTCCAATATCATACCAGCGAATGTATTCATTCCGCCGATTGGACCCTTTAAATCATGAGCTATGATAGAAAAGAATTTGTCTTTTGTAAGATTTAACAATTGTAATTGCGAATAAAATTTATCTTTTTCAATTTCAGCTTTTTTTCTAGTATCTATATCCCTTGATACTCCTAAAATATTAATAGTTCCATTCGGATTCCATTGAAATACAGTATTTGCTTCAATCCATTTAGTAGATCCGTTTTTACAATACTGCTCAATTTCATCACTAAAAGGTAATCTATCTCCTGTGTTTTTGAATTCTTGAATTCGTTTCGGTAATACATTTTTTATATATTCTAAAGAACTTGGAGTAAGAGAATCTTGTAAAGAATGTGTAATCACTTCTTCCGACGTGAAACCCGTAATGTTTATCACTGATGGACTTACATAAAGATATTTTTGTTCATCAAAATTCAATACCCAAATTACATCAGTTGTATTTTCAGCAAGTAATCTGTATTTTTGTTCGCTTTCTTCTTGGCCTTTAATGAAAATATCAATGCACATCATCAAAAAACCAAATGTCATCATGACAGAAGTTACATAAAAAAATAGATAGGTTATGTCCTGAATTGGACCCTTCCCAAATGCAATTTGCGAAACAGAAACATCAGCAACAGTATAATATATAAAACGTAAAAATAGAAATATTCCGCCTGCCAAAAAGAAAAAAGCTGCGAAACGACTTGATAGTCTAGCATTCCGATTGGCTGCGAATATTGTTCTCGAAGATAATATTAACTGTAAAGAGGAAGCAAAAGAAATTACTGAAATTCTATACTTAGGTGCAAAATCAGAAAATTGGTGCGCAACTAAAAGAATAAAAACAGCAATCACTGAAAATGATCCAAATCGCCACATTGGTTTTTTATCGAACATAACAAGTATTATATTGTTAGAATATACCAATGATAACAATATCAAGGTGTTGCCAAGACTCACAGAAACCCAATCAGGGATAATTCCTCGTAATGCTCCCATCACGATCCAACCTAAAGCCTGAATCAGCGTTGCTATAGACCAATCTTTTACAAAACGAAGTCTTTGGAAATACCCTCGTGCAGCAAACCAGAGCCCCCCCGACATCAATAAACATCCGATTATATTGATGAAAACGACTGTGCGAGGATCAATGTTCATGGGTGGTTTAGAAATCTAAGATTTCAAATGAATAGTTTTTTCCTGCGTAATTTAATCAACTACAAATGACAAAAACCTCGGGAAATTTGCTAACCCCCACCTCCAAGTAAACTCCTCAAAACTTGGCTTAGGTGGTTAAAATGGAAGGAATTGATCCAAAAGATATAACAAAGAGGATTCAAATTCTTTCTGATTTGGAAGCGGCTTAAGGGCTCTCGATCTATCTTTCGGAATCATAGAAAAAGCAAGTGCATTACCATGTATAAAATCAATAACGATGTGTAGTATTTTTTCAGAATTTATTCCTGGATATAAAATGTTAAATAAATCCTGAAGTATCTTATTGAAAGAAACAACCGATGGAAATTCTTCATAAGAATTTTTGATTAGATACAGAGACATACCTGGATAATCAAGAAATAAACACCAGTAATCCACTAAGATTCTTTTAATAGTTAACCTGGGATTTTTATTTTTTGTTAAAATTTGTTTTTGTAGGCGATTAAAAATTTGTTCTACCATAGCCTTCGTTAAGGCTTCTTTATTTTCAAAATAATGATAAATTGCCATGGGATCCAAATTCAACTTTGTAGCTAACTTTCGCATACTAAAGGATTCATACCCATCTTTTTCGCAAATTTTCAGAGCTGTTTGGATAATTTTTTGTTTCATTAATTTATCGTTTCTACAGTGTAGAATTAATTCCCCTACGGCGTAGAGTATATTATACCATGACAAAATATAAAGCATTTATTGCAAGTAGTCTAGACGGATTTATCGCGAGAGCAGACGGCTCCATTGACTGGCTAACTTCCCAAGAATACACATTGGAGAAGAATGATTTTGGTTATTCGTCTTTTATGGCAGGAATCGATTGTATCATTATGGGACGAACTACTTTCGAGACAGTTTTAAGCTTTGAAACCTATCCCTTTGTCTCCATTCCCGTTTATGTTTTAACTCGTAATTCTAGTTACAAATTCGAATCTGATTATCAAATTGAAATATTTCATGGGAATTTGTGCGAATTAAACTCTAAACTAGAAACCCAACAAATAAAAGTTGCCTATGTAGATGGTGGGCAATTGATACAATCGTTTATCAACGAATCATTGTTAAATGAACTTACAATAACCCAAATTCCCATTTTGTTAGGATCGGGACTCCCACTATACGGGAACTTAACGAAAGAAACAAAATTAAAACACATTCAGACACAGTCATTTCTGAATGGCTTTGTCCAATCTACTTACCAAATTAGTTAATATGAACTTATTAGAAGAAATTTTTAGCAAAGAGAATCTATGGTTGCAGGAATGTAAAATTTGTGTTAGAGAAATCCAGACAAACCCACAAGCCCGCCTCCACCACCCTATTCAGGGCGGGGGCTCTTTAGGGGCAATGTGACATAATGCAGATCATCCAATCCCCTCTTGACCCAAGACTTTCCGCCTATCATCTCCTCAAAGCAAAAGAAGACCCAACAGATACCTTCATTGCGGACCATGAAAAAACAGCTGTTCGTTTGCTGAATTCAAGTCTCCCCGTGGAATCAGTATTTTGTATGCCACGATACTGGGAAAAACATAGAAGTTTAATCGAATCCAAGTTAGATGACATTAACAAATGTTTTGTTGCGGAAAAAACTGTTTTTGAAAAAACCATTGGTTTTTCTGTTCACCAAGGATTTATGGCATTGGGAACTCAAAAGTGGAGTTCCCAATCTGAATGTAAATCACCGATGTTACTCGTAAACTCCATAGTTGATAGCGAAAATATCGGATCAATACTTCGTACGGCAGCGGCTTTTGGAATTCAATCAATCCTATTTGATTCGAAATCAGCGTCTCCTTATTTACGTAGAAGTGTAAGAGTGTCCATGGGATCACTTTTCCAAATTCAATTAGTAAAAATTTTTAATTTAGCTGAAACTATAAATAACTTACAAAAATCTGGACATACAATTTTGTCCCTATCTCTTCCAAAAGATAGAGAGGATTTGTTATCTAAAACAAAATCCATTTATGAGATTGGAAAACAAAACAAATTTGTATTAGTAGTGGGAAATGAAGCGGATGGAATAGAAGAAACAATTCTGAACTTATCCAACGAATTAGTTTACATACCTATGAAAAACAATATCGATTCTTTAAACGTTTCCCATGCACTTGCCGTAGCCTTATCACATATAATTGGATAATGATTTCAGTTTTCCCAATCCCAAAAAAAATCTTTGTTTGTCATTTCTGGCTCCGAATCATTTGGATTAGACATACCTTCGAATGATTGTTCCTCTAAATCTCTTTTAGCGGATTCCAAATCCAAAGTTTCTTTTAACCAATATTCTTCTGAACCGAAATGAGGAAACAAAGATGGAAAAGATGGATCTTCCCAACGTTTAGCAATCCAAGCAGCATAATGAACATACCTGACAATACGAAGTGGTTCTACTAATTGTAACCAATTTTCATCAAAGTCTGCAAACATTGTATAACCTTGTAAAAATTGGAACAAATCATTTTGCCTATCTTTTTCACCTAATGGCAGTAACATCCAAAAATCCTGAACAATCGGGCCCGTTTGGAAATCATCAAAATCCAAAATACTAAATCCTTCTTGGGAAATGAGTAAATTGCCTTTGTGACAATCACCGTGAATTCGCTGAAAAGGAATTTGATATTCTTTTACAAGTGATTCAAAAATTTCGAAAGATCTAAGTGCGGTAGATTTATATCTCTCTGCTAAATTATTATTTGGTATTAGTTTTTTATCTAAAATGAAGTTTAAAGATTTTAAACCATAGGAAGGGATATCTAACACAGGTCTATTTTTAGAATTAGTTCGTTTCCCAATAGAATGGATTCGTCCTAATAGAGCCCCTACTCTTTCCAAATCACCACCGGCTATTTCTTCAACAATCCTACCGTTTCGAAGGGGCCAAATGGCAAAATATATTCCAGACCATTCAAACAATGTTTTTCCTTGAATTGTAATAGGAGTGAGAACCGGTATTTCTTCTGAAGATAGTTCAGATAAAAATTGATGTTCTTCCAAAACTTCAGAATAACTCCATTTGCCTGGTCGATAAAATTTAACAACGATTCTTCCGAAATTTGAAGTTTCAATATCGTAAACACGGTTTTCGACACTATTTAATGGATAAAATCGTCCAGTAGGTTCATAACCCAAAGACTCAATTGCATTGAGAATTGAGTCAGGTGTTAGTTGATAAAAAGAATGATTGATATCCAAATTGATAATTTAGCTTATAATCCGATTTCGACCAGAAGATTTGGCTTCATATAAAAGTTTATCTGCTGTTCGAAGAAGTTCGATGGGGGTTTCAATTTGATTCACATCGCCACCAGCAACTCCACCACTAAATGAAATCTTAAATGTTTGTCCAGACTCAGAATTTAATTCCAATCCTGAAACCATCTCTCTAATTTTATCAAGGACACGAGCCGCATCAACAAGTGATGTTTCAGGAAAAACAATCACAAACTCTTCACCACCGAATCGGGAAATAATATCTGATTTGCGCAGAGATGATTTTAATTCTGCAGCAATTCTTTTTAAAACGATATCACCCGTTTCATGACCATAAGTATCATTGATTTTTTTAAAGAAATCAATATCGATCATTGCCAAAGAGAGATTGTTTTTATGCCTTTTACACCTTTGGAATTCTTGATCGATTCGATCTTCCATATAACGTCTATTATATAATCCTGTCATCACATCGCGAATAGCAGTTTCTCGCAACTGGTCATGCAAAGATTTCATTCGTAATGCACTAAAGATTCTTGCCAAAAGCTCAATTTCTTTGGCAGGTTTTGTAATGTAGTCAGTAGCACCTGCTTCAATAGCATGTTTAAGATTTTCAGGTTCCGTATGACCGGTCACCATAATGACGGGAAGCCAGCCTACCGACGAAGAAGAAAAAATTTCCGATATAAGTTCGATTCCAGATCCGTCTGGTAATTCCCAATCCAAGAGAACCACATCAACTTGATCTTTGATGATGATCTCCCTTGCTTCGGAAAGATTCACAGCTTCCAATGGGATATACCCATGATTGGTAATCCAACGATTGAGAAGTTTTCTCTGAAGTTCAGAGTCTTCTATGATAAGGATTTTTTTACCTTCTTTCTCCATAGTCCAATGATTTTATTTTTTCTTTTTTTTACCTAGTATTTTTTCAACTTCGCCTTCTTCCAAAGGAACTTTTACTACGGTTCCACCTTCTTTGCGGATTTGATCTAGGTCTACTACCGCACCTGTCAGTAGTCGGGATGCTTTTTTCGATCCATCTTTCACACCATAAACAACCCACTTACCGCCTTCAAGGGATAACACTAAATATGTACAATCGGCAACGGCAAGTATCGAATGAGCTGACATATGTGCCATAAACTCATAACTCAAAACAATCCCTGACCCAACAACAATCCCGCTAGGGATACCGACTGCTTTTGTTATTTGGTAAACCCCGTAAGCACCCCCTGTTCCCACAGAAGCAACCGTTCCGGTGACTCCCACAGCACCGGCAGCAACTTTGGAAGAAGTATATGTCACGGCTTGGGCAGTTGCTGATGTTCCGACAATGGTCCCACCTGCCATAGCTCCAGTCACCGCCAAACCGCCGCCATAAACTGCCTGCCCAGCTGTGACACCAACTAAGGTCATAGGCGCCAAAATATATTTTCCGGAAGATTCAGTGACAACTGCCGCAGATTTAACCGAATATGCAGATGTTTTTCGGGCGACAGCCGAAGAAACTTTTGCACCTTTTTCCATAGACTGAACAGATTCATTCAAAACAACTTCTGTACTATTCAACAAAGCACCTAATGCGAGTTCAACACTTGGAGCAGTAATGTAAACAACGCCTTTTCCCGCCAAAGCAAAAGTCTCCACCATACAATACAATCCTGTGCCTGCATAATTCGAAATCACTGCTGACGGATAAATGATTCCATTCCAAGTGACATATCCTACCGAATACAAAGTGATCTTTCCGATTGGTTTGATAAGACCATCATAAAACACAGATTTTGCGGTTCTCGAAAGCATCTTAAGCAAAGGGACGGCAGGTCCTTCTTCTGCAATTGAGTTTAACTCCGCTTTTGCCTGTCCCCATTCTTTTGAACTATCTTCACCATAAGTAAAAATAGTTTCCTTCCAGTTTCCAAAAATTTCATCTGAAACGGATGATCCAAATTCTTTAATTTTTGCTTTCCTGCGATCCCAATCGCCAGATTTGATATCTTCATAAGATTCATTATAGGAAGACTTTAATGCCTCATCCAAATCCACGTACCCGAGTACTGTTGATTCAAATACCTTTTGGTATTCTTTTCCATATTGATTGAATCTTTTTTTAGCAGATGGAGAATTATCTACGGCTTCTTTTTGGTTAAGTTGTATATTCACCCATTCCTCCCACTCTTTACGAATGGCAATTGAATCTGCAATAACCGTTTTATGTGTTTCCTTACCTTTTTGCCAAGAGGATCCAACAATCCCTTTCGCCTCTGCTGTCATAGTATACATTATATATAATCCAGGTCTCGTGGCATTTTCATTTAGGTATTGAACTACTGCATCTCCTTCCGCATTTAATTTTCCAGCGGCTGACCAACTCATTTTAGTTCCATCTTTGACGACGACAACAGATTCAGTTGCTTTCAAATAAGATTTTGCAAACTCTTCTTTCGCAAATCCAAATCTTTGCCCCATAAAAGATACAGGAGACTCTTCAAATGGAGGGATAAACTTTATGCTCGTACCTTTTACAGGAAACGCACCTTGGTAATATAAAGAAGTATGTCCTTCTATTGCCAATTTTTTGGTATTTTTAAGTGGATCTTCATTCTTCTTATCAGAACCAGAACAATAGAGAAAAAAAACAGAAAGGATTAACGAAATTAAAATATTATTATACATGTTTGATTTCATTTTTTTTCAGAGGCCTTTGTATTTGCACGTTTCGATTGTTCTGCGATCTCCGCATCCAATACTTTTTTTATAATCTTTGGATCATCAGTTAGGATTTTTACTTTTCCTGCCTTTTTTGCTTCTTCCAAATTAATGACTGCACCTGTAGGCACATCATCTAATCCTGCAAAATTACCTTTCACCATAGCAATCACAACGCGTGGACCATCATAAGTAATGAATATAGGACCATCCACAACAGTTAAAACCATCTGAGAAGGAAGAACAGTCATTGCCGCATAACCTAAAACCAAACCAGAGCTCATCAAATAAACACTAGCTTCTCCAGTTCCCTTTGACAAATCATAAACCATTCCCGTAGCGTAAGCACCTGTATTGTAAGCCGTACCACCAGCAACCCCAATGGTTCCACCCGCAGTAGTCGCGGCAACCGAAGTAACTTGATTGAATGCGGCTAATGTCGTTCCTGTAGTGTAAGTGGGAACTGTTGAGGCAGCAGAAAGAATTCCCATAGAACTAAATAATCCTGCTTCTAAGGTCGGAGAAATCACCCGATAACCATACTTAGTCGAATAGAAAAAAACTGCTCCTGTAGAAATCAAAGCCGTCGCCGAAAAATTCATAGTTTTAGAGAGTGGGACGTACACTCCATTGACGACAAGAATTTCACCAGCGTTAGTGCTCGTTTTGGCAATCGGTGCCACCATCACTTCTTTTAATGCAATAGAATACCCTTGGAAAATATCAACTAGGGCGAGAATCGAATTTCCGCGATCCCCAGACTCTTCATAATTTTTTGTAAATTCATCAGAAGCTTTTGCGAACGAATCACTCCAAACAGAAACGATATTTTTAGAATTTTGTTTTATCGTTTTATCAAACATTTCGTTTAACTTGGAATTATTTTTGTCATAATCAGCAGCGATTTCGCCCAACGTAGATTTCATCAGTTTTGTATCCGATTCGATCCTCGGAACCAAATAGATATAACCTTGTACAAACCGCGATCCGGCTTCGCTGAAACTTTCCCGAGAAACCTTCCATTGTGATTGGCTCAGTTGCCAACCAGCATCATAAATATCTTCTGTCCTCGCCGAAGAATCTTTGATTCCACTACGAGTCCAAGAAACCACGGCTCCCATTGTATCACCTAACTTTCCAGGATAGTCCGTACTTCGTTTTTTCATATGAACGAGTACCATTGCTTTCGCAACACCAAAACTAATGCCGCCATTTTCATATGCTTGATCGATACTTTTTTTACCGGATGGAATGACCGCCCAACCATGTTCCCAAAGATTCTTTCTAGATCCAAGAGAGTTTGCCGTCAAAGGAGCAATTTTTTTAAAAGATTGGGGTTTGTCGGTTTTGAACACGGATTCACCAAGGACCTTATCCGTCTCCTGAGAACTAGAACATTGCAGAAATAAGGCGACAATTACCAGAAAGAAAAATTTTACCGAAACAAGTTTCATAAGATGAGGGAATAATATAGGAGAGAGTAAAATATGCAATAGAAAAACTAGAGTTCCCTGCTTAATCCATGTTTAGTGAGACAAAAACACCACACTGGTTTATTTAGGTGACCACAAAGATTGCTGATTTATCATTACATCTATGAAGAAACTGAACATATATCTTGCACTCATTGCCTTGGTATTGTGTGTCGTAATCATCATTCGAAAAAATGATCTGACCTTAACTAGAGTGGCCAGCCTTATGGCTATCTCTACCTCGACAGAAACTTTTGATTTTCATACTGTCGATTCAATCGCAAAACAAAAATTAAAGTCTAAATTTTCACCAACCCCTGAATTCAAAATCCCCGGACTCGACGGAATTAGTTTTGATGACTATAGGCAAATTGAATACAAACCAGATGTTGCCATTTGGAAAAATCTAGCTCTCCCCTACCAATTGCATTTTTTTCATCCAGGTCATATCTATAGTAATGGAATTCAAATTTACGAAGTCATCGGCGAAAAACCAGTAGAAATTCCTTATGATGCTTCCCGTTTCCATTTTGGAGATTTACCACTCTCTGATGACTTTGCCGAATTATCCAAAAAACTTCGTTATACAGGATTCCGAGTTCATTACCCGATCAACCAAAAAGAGGCATTAGAAGAGTTTTTAGTTTTTCAAGGAGCTTCTTATTTTAGAGCCATATCCAAAGATCAAGTTTATGGATTATCTGGAAGAGGACTTGCGATCAACACAGGACCGAAAGACAAAGAAGAATTTCCGATCTTTGAAAGTTTCTATATCAAACGCCCGCAAAAAACTGATACTTCCCTTACCATTTATGCAATCATGAACGGGGAATCTGTTGTCGGTTCTTATGAGTTCATTGTGAAACCAGGTGAAATTACCACTGTAGATGTGCGCGCGAAAATATACTTACGTAAAAAAATCAAACGACTTGGTTTTGCTCCCATCACCTCCATGTACTTGTATGGAGAATCGGACAATCCAATTTTAGGAAATATCCATCCAGAAGTACATGACTCTGATGGACTACTCATCCAAAACAAATCAGGCGATTGGGAATGGAGACCGCTCATCAATCCTAAAAAAACTCAACTAACAAGAATTCAACTTGATTCACCATTGGGTTATGGGCTAATCCAAAGAGACCGTAAATTTAAAAGTTACCAAGACGAAAAACTCAAATACCATTTAAGACCTAGTGTTTGGGTAGAACCAAAAGGAGATTGGGGAAAGGGAAATTTATACCTTTTAGAATTCACAACCAATTTAGATTCTGATGACAATATCACAACGTTTTGGGAACCTGCGATCCCACCCAATCTAAACGAAGGTTACGAATTTTTATATACACTTCATTATACAGAAAGGTCACCCAAACAACACACTTTAGGAAAGGCCTCAGCATTTTATAGAGGTGTTGATCCTGTTTTTCCTAAAGAAAAAATGTTTACCTTGTATTTTACAGGCGACTACCTAAAATCTTTGGATCAAAAAACAATACTCAAAGCAGTTATCAAAAATGACCAAATTCCAGCTGAAGGAATCCGATACAAAATCGAAAAAATATCAGAACTAGACCAATGGCGTTTACAAATCTGGTATCCTAGTTCTGATGAAGAATCAAATTGGACTGTTTTCTTAGAAAATGAAAACCAACGAATTACTGAAACTTGGATCTATCGCGATGGACTATCCAAATAACACTGAATATCTAAAAGAGTTTAGCGAAAGGTTACGTTCCTACTTGATCTTAAGTGGAATTCATAACGAACATACCATTGCTGATATCCTAAGTAGGTTTTTTACATCTACCAACCTCCGTTTTTCTTTTGCAGAAGATTGGAAACTTTGGCAAACACATCTAGAATCCAATCATTTAAAAGTTACCAACTCTTTACCACTTCCCGATCGTTCCTGGCAATTCGGATCCATGATCCCACAATCCGCAGATTGGAAACGAGACACCCAAAAAACGAAACAGTCTATCGTAGGATCCTTAAAACCATTATTCATCATTGCTTCTATCTTTCTCTGGAGTCTTCTCTACTACATCATTATATTTAGGTTATTATGATCCAAATCCACCGCAGTCTATTTTTTATCACATTTATCATTCCTGTCGTTTGGGGATTTAGTTTATTCATTGAGATCATATCCTTTCAAGGAATCGAAATCACAGAATACTACCAGTTCATAACGTTAATTTTTCTTTTGCCAATGTTGGCTTACGGAGCTACAACTTCCCTATTCGGATTTTTACTTTCCTTAACAAAAAAAGGTGACCCACTTCTCAAAACAAAACGAATTCCAGAAAACGAACTGAATTTACAATCACTTGCATCCATTCCAGTTGCCGTTGTAATGCCAGTTTACGAAGAAAATGAAATATCCATTTTCTCTCGAATCAAAGTCATCTCTGAATCAGCCGATAAAATTCACAAACTCCCGAAACTTGATTTTTTTATTCTGAGTGATACAAGGACTCCCGAAAAATGGATCAAAGAAGAAGCCGCCTATATAGAGTTATGTGAATCAACTAACAACTATCATAACTTTCACTATCGAAGGAGAAAAAGTAACCTCAACGGGAAAAGTGGCAATATCGCGGATTTCTGTAGAAGATGGGGAAAAAAGTATAAATATATGCTCATTCTTGATGCGGACAGTTTGGTGTCGGGTGAGCTCATCTTCCAACTAATTGCAAACATGGAAAACAATCCTCAAGCAGGTATCATCCAATCCAGTACTAGAATTTTTAAATCCACTACCCTATTCCAAAAACTGACTGAATTTTCCTCCTACCTTTTTAGCCCATTTTTTTTGAAAGGCGCAAGTTTTTGGCAAATCAATTCTTCAGGATATTGGGGACACAATGCAATCCTTAGGGTAAAACCTTTTATGGAACATTGTGCTCTTCCCCACCTGCCAGAATATGGTGGCCTTGGTGGAAAAATTTTAAGCCACGACACAGTGGAAGCGGCTCTAATGCGGAAAGCTGGTTATGAAGTTTTATGTGCTTATGAATTAGATGGAAGTTATGAAGAAAACCCACCTAACATTATTGATGTTTTAAAAAGAGATCAAAGATGGTGCCAAGGAAATCTTCAACATTTTTGGTTTTTATTCGGAAAAAAAATTCCATTCATCAATAGAATCCACATCCTGAATGGAATCCTATCTTACCTCAATTCACCAATTTGGATGTGTTATATATTTTTAAGTTTATGGAACTACTTAGAAGACAGCAAATATCTAAACTATTCGATGTTACCAGAAGAATATGAATTTTTCAAATCCGAGATTTATGATCCACTATATCTCAAATTATTATACTTATCTTTAATTTTATTATTTTTACCGAGATTACTTAGTTTTTTAAGCCTCCCTCTCATCCAAATTCTAAAAAAATTCCCTGCTTTTCTTTTAGAAACCGTATTCTCAATCCTGATAGCTCCTATTTATATGATCTATCATAGTATATTTGTATTTTCTATCCTTTTCAATAAAAGAATCACTTGGGGACCTCAAAACAGAGACGCCGATTCAGGATATAATTTCACCTATATTCTTTCTTCTTTCTTTGGCGTAACCATTTTAGGTTTTGCCTGTGCTTATATCAGCTATGCGTATTCAACCATGTTGTTTGTTTTGACAATGCCAATCTGGATTGGTTGGATTTTAGCAATTCCACTTGTGGTCTTCACTGGCAAAGAACAAAAAACATTAAACGGCATTCTAAACTCTTCCTTTTGGAAACCAAATACAAATCTAATCCAAAACTTAGAGGGAAAACTTTCATCACATAAGAACAGTTACCTCGAAGGTCGTGAATTCTTTTTTGCCTTAGTCCATCCCATATTCCACAACAAACACAAACTACTCCAAGGAAACAAACTATACCAATCCAATCTTCCAACATCCGCAAAAGATGATCTAAAAACTTTACTAAACAAAGGCCCAGAAGCTCTAGAAAAAAAGTCCCTCCTAAAGATACTATCCAATCGGGAACTACTCGATTCATTCTATGTACAGTTCTGGACTTCAAAAAAAGAAGATTGGGCAGAATATTGGAAATCAATTTGGGAAGAAATCAACCCATCTTTTTTTCCATCAATTTCCAATAATAGGAAGAACGATTCAAATCTTCAATAAATCCGCAGTGCCCTCCCCTCGACTCAATCACCACTTCTAAATAGGAAGATGTGGGGATCTCTACAAATTCCTTCCATGGGATCACTGGGTCATCCATGGAGGTAAGGATGGTTGTTGGAATCCGAACTGACTTAAAAAACAAGTCGTTCAAAGTATAAGAATCAAAATATTCATCTACAGAAGAAAAATGAGAAAACTCTTTTACCATTTTTTCTGTTAAGTGCATGACCGAGTGATAATCATCCAAATCGTGAAAGGAATATAAATGTGGGAATAAATTTGCTTTTTTAGTTAAGGATGTTTTCCATGAGTTCAAAAAATACTTTCTTAAAAAAGGATGTTCATCCATCTTGATTGTTGCTCTTTTAGGATCAAGTGCAGGACTAAATGCAAAACAATGTTTTAATCCTGGGATTTGGTCTGCAACTTTTGAAAGTGAATGCATCCCTGCCATTCGCAAAACAAAATTTCCACCTAAAGAAAATCCAGCCAAATACACTGGCCCTTTGGAACCAGAAATTTTCACAAGTTCTCTAACTGCTTCATACGTTTCCAAAAGTAAACTGCCGTTAAAGATCCCTTCATTCAGATGATGAGTATCCCCGTGATCTCGCAAATTCAATCGATAAACAGAAAACCCTTTTTGTAAAAAATACCTAGCAGTTCGAACAATATAACTAGAATGAATACTCCCTTCCCATCCATGAACCAAAACCACAAGGCCTTTGGAGTTCGCCACGTCATGTAATCTTGCAAGTAAAGTTGTACCGTCTTTTGCTTTTACAGATTTCCATTCACCAGCAATCGAACGACCATACCGTTTGTCCGATTTTGATTTAAAGGAGGCCATAAAAGATTGAACCATGGCACCCGAGAGGAGAGGGATTGGTTTAAAAAGACTCATAGTATTCCACCCAATTTTGATTCAATCGGGAATAGTTTCAATAAATTATCCTGGCTCGGCAAAAGAGAGATAGGTTTCCATTGACAAAGTTTTGTTTTCAGTCAGAATTCGAATATGAAGTATTCAATTTTTTCTGTTCTCTTCACCCTAATCACCTGCCAAAGTTATATGCCTTGGAAATCCGAATGGAAAACAACGAACGGAACGGAAGTATTTTTTGCCGCTGTTTCCGCAAAAGCAAGCGAACAAGCCATTGAGTCTGGTAGTTTGGCGATGAGACGAACAACTTGTGTCAATGCAACAAACATCCTTTCTACATCCCCAAAACTCACCGCCATTTTATTAGAACAAGAATCTATCCAACTCGACGAAGTGGAGACCAAGGATTTAGGCAGACTCATCGCAACCCACAAAATCAAACCCAAACAAGAAGCCTGCCAGTCCGAAGAGGGTAGCTATTTTTTTACAAGCCCAGCTTGGGAAACTTGCCAATGTATCTATTCCCTTGAATATCCGGGAGGAAGAAAACAATTTCGCCAAGACCTAACTCAGATTAAGTGACCCAAAGCTCCAATCAAAAAAAGGAACATCCCATCCTCTTGATCCAAAAATCTTACCTTGGGTGCGACTTAAACCGCTCCCAATAGGATAGTTGTAATCCACTCAAGAACTCTGGACCTTTCAATTTTGTCAGTAGAGCCCTAGTCGAGAGGGAGAGTTGTTTTTCACTCCATTCTAAAAATTCCATCCAATCATCTTTTCCATCAAAGATTCGGTCTTTTTGTATATTAGTATGTACTTGGTATTTATAAGAAGGCTTCGTATTCCTAGACGATCCAGACTTGGATGAAAGTCCCAGGTAGTTTTGGTTTTTTACAACAGTCGATAAACTACGCTTAGGATCTACATCCAACCCAACCTCAGAACTTAATTCTGGAACCAGCGGTTTCAAAAATCGTTTCCTTCCATCAAACCCAGTTTGTTTCAACAATCCTTTTTTCTTTAGTTGTGACACAAGCCTAGAAACAGTATCCCGTTTTAATCGTAACACCATACCCAAATATTCATTCGAAGCAAAACACCCACCCTTGGCATCCAAGGACACAATCTCTGCATATAACTTTGTTTGGTTTGGACTCAGACCCAAATCATCCATCCATTGAGCAACCCAAACCCCTGTTCTTTTTAATTCATTCATAAATCCCCTTGGTCCAACAAAAACCTCCGGTCTCCAAGATCTTCTCTCTTGGATTTTTAACTACACCGAGAACAAACCTTCGGCGCCGTTATTTATAAACTCGGGAAGTTCCTTCGAACGTCCCTTGGTTGGAATTCTTTTGAATTCCAGGTGATGTATGTAAGCGGAATAAATTGTGGAAGACCGCTTTTGGGTATAGAGACACCTCCCCTACCCAAACTCTATAAACATCAGATTCTATTTTTTGTCAAGCCCTAATGAGACATAATCCCAAGCGACCCAATCAAAGAAATTATGAGGCATACAGAAAAAAACTAGAGGATGTTTCGAACGAAAGTAGGGGAGCGCGAAGAAATTCAAACAAAGGAGAGGAAAGTCTCTCTGAACTGCTTCCACACAATCCAGAGAGTTTACATCACCCGGTTAAGGGGTTAGAAACAATCTTTAACCATACAAAAAATAGTACAAGGATTTTTTCTAACCTATACAAATAAAAACCTGGGCGCATCGAATAGAAAACCTAAGAAAAAATCCAATCCTAAAACGACCAGGCTCTTCGCTCCAATCTTTCGCACTCGCGAAAGGATTTCCGCTTCGATCCTTTGCGCTGGCCTTTTCACAACAAGAAACTCCTTAGAACATAACCAAACAATTTGTTCCAAGAGGTACGCCGGCGTACTTT